>NZ_BAAJLU010000005.1:0-225994 GCF_057550865.1 Colwellia sp. NW0002-52-1
GTGCCATTGTTAACACTTTCTTGTAGTTGATATTTTGTTGCCGTGCTCGATGATGCCCAGCTTATGCTAATATTGCCGTTCGTACTATTGCTTGGCACGATTATACTTGCAGGTGTTGCAGGTTTAAATAGCACTGAGTTTGAAACCTTCCATTGGCTACATGTTAAGCTTTGGCAGGACTGAATTCGATATTGATACTGGCTATTATTAAGATCATTAACAAAATAAATTGTAACGGGAATTACAACGCCTGAATCAAGTTCCGTAGCTTGGAGATTTGATTTTATACGTCTCCAATTAGAGTTATTTTCTTTTTCTTCAATATTAAATGTATGAGCAGAACGAGTGATTGCCCAACTCAATGTTAACCTACCTAAATTAATATCTGTGATATTAGCGCTAATCCTACTTGGAGAGCTTAACGGTGCAGGGATAATGTCTATTAAAGCGGAGAAATATTCACTATCCGCCCCTGCACTATCTCTTACTCGTACTCTGACATTTAAACTGCCATTATAATTTATCTTTGATGATGTAATTGTTGTGCCTGTCACCGTATAATTATTACCAGGTTCGACATGCAAAGTATAACTCGAACTATCTACATCTGTTATATTAAAATGAGCCAATGATAAGGCTAGTGTGCCATTTTCTTCTATAGTGGGGCCCTTATAGCTAGTAATTATAGGCGCATCATTCACCGGCGTAATATCTATCGGTGCATCGAAATAACTACTGTATGCACCCGCACTATCTTTTACGCGCACTTTCACACTTAAACTACCATTATAGTTTGCAGAAGATGGGGTAATAGTAGTGCCCGACACGGTATAGTTTTCCCCTGCAGAAACGTACAAGGTGAATGTAGAGCTATCGGCATCTGAAATATTAAAATGTTCTGTAGACAAAACCAGTGTGCTATCTTCAGCTATCGCTGGGCCTATATAGGTCTTTATTACAGGCGTATGATTTACTTTAATATTTCTCTCTGGCGTACTACTCGAGTACTTATTCTCGTTATCTTTTGAACGGTAGTAAATTATATGGCTACCAGCACTTAATTTACCAAATTTATAGCTATACGGAAAAGTCGTGTCTACTTTCCAACTACCAGTATCTAATTTGAATTCAACCTGCTTAATACTGCCATCACTATCGCTCGCATCAGCTGTCGCATCTATTGACTGTGTATTTAAAATCGTATCGTTATCAATAGGTGTTAGAGGACTTATACTTGGGGCCGCATTAGGAAGCTTAACAGAGAAAGAACTCGTTACGCTTTGGTTTGCTCCTCTATTGTCGTATGCCGTAGCAGTAATAGTATACGAGCCGACTGAAAGCTTACCGAAGTTTTTCGAGTATGGTGCTGATGTGACAGTGTAGGAGCCTTTTCCTGAAACGGTTAACACAACTTTACTAATACCGTCTCCTGAATCAGTATCACTCGCCACAGCTGAAACAGTAATATCATCAGCCATTGTAAATGCTTGATTGTTATATGGGCCCAAAATGAAAGTTGTTGGTTTGTGGTTAAAAGTGATACACACAACATTAGAAAAACCACCATAACCTTGCGCATTCCTTCCTCTTACTTTAAAACAGTTTATTCCATTACTTAGTCCAACAATAGCGTTACTAGTTGCACCACTATACGAAGCATATTGAGCATAACTTCCTCCATTAACATTTTTAAACACTTCAAATGAGCTTGCATTGGCTGAAACAGTCCAACCTATCCATCCATTAACATTAGCGTACGCAGTAAATGCAGATAAAGAGGGCGCGGACGGTGGTGGTGGTGCAACGATAACACTAACAGTTGCAGTGTTGCTATATCTGTAACTACCGCAATGCTCTTTACCAAAGTCCTTGTAACATGCTCGTACACGATATCGATAAGTACCGTTGCTCAGTCCTGATGTTTTCCAGCTTGTTTTTAACGTTGAGCCTAGAGAAAGGTAAGAACCACCATTAGTGCTTTGATAAAGTCTGTAATACGGCGACGGTGAAAAAGAAACCGAAGACCAATTGACGGTGAACCCGCCAGTAGTATTGGATGAAGGTACGCTTGCTGAAGAGGGTGCTGCAGGAGTGATCGGTGGTAAATCGACAGGACAACCCGACACAGCAGCTGCGCCACTGATAGGATTTAGAAACGAAACACTTTTACTAAGTGTTTTACTCTCCGAACTCAACAAATTGTTATTACAACTTGAGCTTGCCTGTATACCAACTAACGCAAGTGGACTTTTTGCACTTGATATAGATTTAAGCATACTTTGTGTCGATAAATCTTCTGCTTTCGCTGGCGCTGTATTTGTGTTATGAGGCTCTTCTGTGCTTATGCGTAATAGATCAAGAATATTGTCCTCATTCACATCATAAGGAAATAATGTAACATCGGTTGCATTCCAACTTAATCCCATTAAATCATCTGCAATAGTAACGGGTTGTAGTACTAGTAATTCGCCGTTTTGAGCAGAGGTTAGTAGGTGATGAGTACTGCGATGTGTATATTGTTGAACAAAAATATCGTCACGTTCATCGGCATTAAAGTCACCGATGATAGGGTTGAATTGTGCTGCAAGCCATGAAAATTCAGCTAAAGAGATAGATTGCTTTACCTTTTTAATTTTGCCCTTTTTGTTACTAAGTACGACATAGTGGTTTGCATTCGAAATATCAATATTGTCATCGGGGAACTGAATATGCTTTGTAAACTGTACGAATAAATCATCCTTACCATCACCATTAAAATCTCCCGCGTGATACTCATAATCTTCAGGAAAGTCTAAAAATGGTAATTTTCTATTATTTTTAAGTTTAAAATCGAATTTTTTTAAGTTCAGTCCGTCTTTAGAGCCAGAAAACACATAACCTTCAACTTTTCTATGCCTTCTGTCTTTCTTACTCAAATCACTGCGATAGAGTGTTAACAAGTCTTCAAAACCATCACCATTAAAGTCTCCAGTGGTGAATAATTGATGCCCGCTATGCCAAAATTGTTCACTAAACTCTATTGGGGTTGATTGAGTGTTCTCAAAAAGGTGCTCAACTTTACTTTCACTATTAAGTGAGCCGTAAGAGATGAGATTCAAGCCTTCAGGGCGAAGCGGTTGAAGTAATAAATCTTCTAATTCATCGCCATTAAAATCTCCGCGTGTTACTTGATAGTCAAGAGAGTACCATTCGATTGTATTAGCTTGTTCTTCTGCATATATCAGAAAAGATGGTAATACAAAAGCAATAGATAGCGCAAAAAAAGCAAGTAATTTATCGCACCGGAATGAGCAATGAAGAAAGCTTAGCATTTAATAAAACCCTTTATTTTTATTATTTTATTGGTATTAAATAGCTAAGGTTGTTGGTAAATCGTTCTTATTTCAGTTAACAAAATAATTACAATATTTAAATGAATAAAGCGACGTGAATTAACTTTGCATCCTTGCTTTAAACATTACTAATACAAACTTAGCATGTTTATTTTTTACACTAAAGTAACCATTATGAAACAAAATGTAAACTAAAAGTAGAGGAATATTTTTAATAATTATTTGTATAAAGTAAAAAGCATTAACTAAAACTACTAATATAATCAATATATTATTGACTTACCTTCGCTAATACTTACTTTAAAGCTAAGTTATAATACATAGAGCTTTCTAATTAAAAATGGATTATCAATCAGATAAATTCTGAGAGCTTTGCTCGCAATACCAAATACCAACAGTATTACGAGCGCAGGCTTAATTACTTACAGGCACCCGGTGTTCTACATGCACAGCTTGAAGGAACATGGCATGCATGATCTCCGTCGCAGCGTGCAGCTAGAGTTGATTCTTTTCCAAATAAAGCCTCGGTTGGGAACTTACCAAATTGCGCTTCATAAAATTTTATCGTTACATCAAAAGATGACTGTAAGTTATTTTGATCATCTGCGCCATAAATCCCAAAATATGGATAGTGATGGATAAAGTGCCCAAAAACTTTATTACAATCATCAGCATAAGCTTTAGTATCCAAAATATGCTCGTGCCAAAATTTATCTACTATTTTACTTGGCACTAAAGCAACCTTAGGATGAAGCTTCTTCAACGTTAGAAATTTACAATATTCTGACTCTGCAAATTCACATAGCTTAATACTCCAAGTTGCTTCTAAAGATTTTGTTAATTTCCATTTCAATTTTTCAAAATTAAGTAACTTTACTAGAGGATGAATATTGTTATCAACTTGTGTAAAGTTTAAAGGTATTAACGTACTTTTCTCATTAGATAGTTGCATATTATGCTCCTTGCTTCTGCTGTTTTTGGTTACTGCGATTACCATGAACCTGACTATTTTGACGGTTAGTTCCAGGTGTTCCTTTATTAGGGTTTTTCTGGTTGGACGCATTATCTTGTGGCTTTATTTTGTTTTTCATAAGTTTCTCTTTAGAGTAAAAAAGTTAAATTGAAGTAACGGTTATTCGTTACCTTCGCTTTAAAAAACGATCTAAATTTTTTCTCTGTAAGAGAAGTTCAGGTAAATAACCAAGCTGATCGCGTTTGAAGATCAAACGATAGCCCCCTAACTTAAAGCGAATAAGGCCCTTAGCACACACTAATCGTTTGCCACCGATATGGTGATAGTCTTCGCCATTGCTAAGTTTATTTTGAATAGAAAGAGCGCGTTGAAAGTAACGGCTTTTTACAATGATAGGATAAGGTTTAAATAGGGTATTAAGTGTTTTCATTACTAGCTCCTGTTAAGTAACTGGAGCTATAATGGTTTTGTTCCCGGAACAACCAAGGGTTAATTTAATATTTTTTGAAAATACTCCCAAGCTTCTTTTGACTCATCTTCTTGGACTTTAATTTTTTTGTTTAAAGACTCAATCACCGGCAGTCTTAATAAAGCGGTATGCTCTAAATTTTTTAATACTTTTTTTGCCTGCGGATAGTCTTTACTTGCAAAAAACGCTTCCGCCTTTTCATAGCTCTTCATGTATTCTTTCCAAGGAATAACTTGTCCATAAAGATTCAACATAGGCGTTAAGTCATACTTACTTCTAGCTAAATTAGAAAAAGGCGAAGGTAACTTATCTGTGAATAAATCAAACTCAGCTGAACATAAGCACTCAATAATTTTATCAATGTTTTCTCTGACAATACCTAAACAAAAAAACTCTAAATATTGTTGGTCAGTTTGTTTTTTCAGTATAGAAAAATTACGTTTTTCTGGTTTAAAACTTGTTGCTTCATAATGCTGAAATAACTTTTTTGTTTCGCCTGTACCTATTAAATAAAGCAAACATAATGAGTTATAAATCGCATTCCCCTTATCAAGCATAACGATATACTTGGCAGGTGAATCGCCCTCCTTTATTGTTTTTATTACACGTTTTCTGAATTTATTTTTATCAGCAGTATCTCCATCACGTGTTTTAGTAAAAACATTTTGTAGGGCAACATTAAGCTCTTTGGGCAGTGAGATGTTAGTTTCACTTAGAAAACGTCTAGCATGCTCATTCATTGATAAGCCATCAAATTCCATATAAATCACCTAGCATTACAAAGTAAATCTCTAACTTCATCTCGGGACATACTATCAGATGAGTTTTTTTTCAATAAATTAACTGCTTCCATTCCTTTATTACAAAAATATTTTTGACTACGCCTATAGTAACCTCTACTAACCAAAAACTCGTTATTATAGCGTTGATATATATAATTAATGGTGCCAACACATTGGCCTATATAAATAGCTTCTAGTTTAGTTAACGACATAATACCAAGAGGGTTAGTCGCATTTTCTGTCACTTCATCACACATCATAGGTAAGTCCTTAATATGCTGATTCTTAGCAGTATAAATAGCTAAACACTCGCCTAGTTCAATAAACTCCTTTTTATTAAATAAAACAAATTGTGCTTTACTGGCAGATTCTAAATGAAAACAATCAGCTATAAGCGTGCTTTTAGCGAAAGCAACCTGAGTAAAGAAGATAAAAACAAGTAAAATAAAAAATTTCATTCTGCTAGCCCTCTTTTACAGAATCTAAATGAACGAAGGATGATAACAGCCGATATAATAAGAAATAACGCATCAAAAACATCCGCGACAACGCCATTTCCTAAGGTTTTCCATAATGCATCTGCTTGAACTAAAGACTCTAGCGAATAGGCATAGGCCATGATTATTATCATAAAAAACACTATTACTTTAAGGTGTATGATAACAACGCTATTAATTGAATTAGCTAACATGGCTAGCTTATAACGCTTTAGGCCAACTATCCCATGAACTTTGAATAAGCCACGCAACTGAATAAAGATCACAATCAAAACAAAAATATCTATAATTGTTTCTAATAGGGTTGTGTTCGATACCCAACCAATCCCTTTAACAAATTCTCGGCCTTCTGAAGCTCCGAACAACATAAGCTCATAAATTAGATAACATGAAATCAATAAACTAATAATATGGAATGCAGACTGAAAGTAACTAATAGTTATGTGCCTATAGAAGTAGACGCTTTTGGGATCAAATAGCCTTAACTTCTTTCTTTGGCGCTCAATAAATGCAACTTCTCGTTTAATGAGTTCTTTTTTTGCATCGACCTTAGCTGCGCCAGCAGATGCTAAAGGCTCTTCACTGTGTTCAAATGCTTTTTTCTCTGAAGATCTTTTATCATCTTCATTGATAATAAAGTTGGGCTGGTATATTGACTCACCATTCATGGGTATTCATTCCTTTGTCCTGCTAAACTAAAACTTATTCGACAGTCATTGTGTCTTTAAAAGTAACTTATATGTAGATTAATCATTTAATTACCGCGCAATATTACTATTTCTCCAAACAAATAAAAACAATCTATTTGCAGTTAATCGTTAGCTTTATGATATTTATCTATTAAGTATTTCAAATACTTTTTGCTTTGTAATACTCTGTAGGAAGAGTATTAGTAAATTGAGCACATAATTTAAATAGACTGTCCGCAATTTAAGATGTTCGCTTTTGTACAGCTTGAAACCAAAACTTAAATGCATATTCAAAAAGGAGAAGTTCTCACTTAATTGATGCGAGTGCAGTACTAGGGTAACAGCCAATTTTAATTCTTTGTTGCTTACCCTCTCAACGAAAGCGATAATTAAAGTTATAACGTCATTTGTGCTATCGAGAGCAAGTAGAACAATTCTACTGTGCTAATAAAGATTTTTCTTGGTAGGGTGTTTTGATTTAAGTATCAGTTAACGATATAGATACATCTATTCTAAAAAGCTAGAACAATGATGTAATCATAAAATTAAAAACAAAATAATAAGAAGTGAAAAAGAATGAATAACACTGACCAAGCTACTATCCTCTGGCACGATTACGAAACCTGGGGAATATCTCCAAAATTCGACAAGCCTTCGCAGTTTGCAGGTATTCGTACCGATCTTGATTTAAATATTATTGGTGAGCCTGAGATGTTTTATTGTCAGCCGCCACAAGATTATCTGCCACAGCCTGAGGCTTGTTTAGTTACCGGTATTACGCCGCAAAAAGCTTTGCGTGAAGGGTTAACTGAAGCTGAGTTTGCGGATCGTATTCATGGCTTATTTACCCAACCTAATACTTGTGTTGCTGGCTATAACAGTATTCGTTTTGATGATGAGGTAACTCGCTACCTGCTTTATCGTAACTTTTACGACCCTTATGCGCGTGAATGGCAAAATGGTAATAGTCGATGGGATATTATTGATATGGTACGTGCTTGTTATGCCCTTCGCCCTGAAGGTATTGAATGGCCGACGGTTGAGCGAGATGGCGAGCAAGTTGTTAGCTTTCGTTTAGAGTTGCTGACACAGGCAAACGGTATTAGTCATGAAGCCGCACATGATGCGATGAGTGATGTTTATGCCACGATTGCTATGGCTAAGTTAATTAAAGAAAAGCAGCCTAAGTTATATGAGTTTATTTTTAATTTGAAAAATAAAAAGCAAGTGGCTGAGTTAATTGACGTTTATAACATGACACCTGTTGTGCATACCTCTAGCAAAGTGTCTTCAGTACATGGTTGTACGAGTTGGTTTGCGCCGGTTTGTTATCATCCAATTAATAAAAATGCCGTTATTGCGATAGATTTAGCGCAAGATCCAACGCCGTTATTTGAGCTTTCAAGTGAAGAAATAAAAGCGCGTTTATATACCCGTTATGACGATTTGGCTGAAGACGAGTTGCCTATCCCAGTTAAGTTAATTCATTTAAATAAGTGCCCTATTGTTGCGCCAGCAAAAACCTTGTTGCCTGAGAACGCCGAGCGTTTGGCTATTCCTCGTGAGCTTTGTTTAGAAAACTTAAAAAGGCTAAAGCAATATACTGAGCTTAGAGATAAGTTAACTGATGTTTTTGCCGAAAGTGATTTTGGTGATGAACCAGTAGAAGCTGAGTTTGCACTTTATGGTGGTAAGTTTTTCTCGCATAGCGATAAAGCGCAAATGGATATTTTGCATCAGTTAGCGCCAGAGCAATTAGGTACGCATCCGTTTCAGTTTCAAGATGAGCGTTTAAGTACTTTGTTGTTTAGTTATCGTGCGCGTAATTTTCCTTATACCTTGGACGATGGCGAGCAACAAAAATGGCAAGCGCATTGTCAAAATAGACTTCAGCACGGTAAAAAAGGGTTGTTAAGTATTGATGAGTTTATGATAAAAATTGAAGACTTAGCGCATCAGCATGAGCAAAACCAAGCAAAAATGGCCGTGCTTAAAGCGTTATACGAGTACGTGCAAAGTTAACACAATACTGCCTATTTATGCCGACTTACTTAACTTGAATTAACTTAGCTTGACTTAACTTGAGTTGAGTTGAATTGAATTGAGTTGAGTTAGCTTAAGTAAGTCGGCTAGTTTTTTGTATGTAGAATAAGGCTATTCAGCTACAAAAAACTTCTTAATTAGCGTTTTACTTTTTAAAGCGACTAATTAAGCTTGAAGTGTCCCAACGGTTGCCACCACTTTCTTGAACTTCTTTATAATAACCATCAATTTGCTTGGTAACAGTTAAATCTGCGCCAAGTTTTTCAGCTTCTTCAAATGCGATGGCAAGGTCTTTTCTTACCCAGTCAACCGCGAAACCGAAGTCAAACTCTCGATCGCACATTGTTTTTCCGCGGTTATCCATTTGCCAAGAGCCTGCAGCGCCTTTGCCAATAGTCGCAAGTAATTTATCAACATTTAAGCCGGCTTTCTGTGCGAAGTTTAAGCCTTCAGCTAAGCCTTGTACGGTATTAACGAAACAAATTTGGTTGACCATTTTAGCTAATTGCCCTGAGCCAACTGGCCCCATTAATTGACTAAATCTAGCGAATGCTGCCATAACAGGCTCTGCTTTATTAAAAACAGTTTCGTCACCGCCCACCATTACGGTTAGCACACCGTTTTCTGCGCCTGCTTGGCCGCCTGAAACGGGTGCGTCTAAAAAGTATTGTTCTTGGCTTGTTGCAATGTTTGCAAGCTCTACTGCGACTTCGGCCGATGCCGTGGTATGGTCAACTAAAATGCTGCCTTTGGGCATGCCTGCTAATATGCCGTTCTCACCTAATACTACTTGGCGAAGGTCGTCATCGTTACCTACGCAACAAAACACTATGTCACAGTTTTTAGCGGCAAGTGCGGGTGTTTTAGCGGTAGTACCTGAAAATTCAGCCTGCCATTTTTCGGCTTTTTCTTGGCTTCGATTAAATACACAAACCTCGTGTCCGGCTTTTTGTAAATGCCCTGCCATGGGATATCCCATTACACCTAAACCAATAAATGCTACTTTCATCGAACGGATCCTTTTGTAATATCTGATACTTATTTGAAGTTAGTTGTACTTAGCTAGTTAACGTTAATTAAAGTTAGTTAAACTTTTCAGCTTAATTGTGCTGTTGTTAACCGGCTCGCCTACTAGTTGTTTATTTTATCGGTGATAAAGCCGCTGCTTTGAATTTAATACCTTGCCAGCCTGTTTGCATGAAGTTTCTAATATTTTGGTGATCATTACCTTTAGGGTTTTCTAAAACATCTTCTCGGTAATAACTGCCGAAACAAGCTAGCGTTTGTGAAGGCGTTAAGTTATTTAATTGTGCAAAGTAAAATATTTTACAAGAGCCTTCGTTAGTGCCGCTTTCATTCACTAGCTCACCATTACTAAACGCTGTGGGTTGGTACTGATAATTATCGGCAATAACTTGCATGACTTGGGTAAATTCTATTGGATGTTGTGCCTGTTTAATGTTCGTAAGCAGAGCGTTTAAGCTGATGTTTTCAATGTTACTCATGGAAGTTACACGCCTTTTTAAAGTTTTGTTCGGGTTGAATACTAAAAGTTGATTTAAAACGTTGCGATTATTTTGCCTTAACTGGCTAAGCAACTTGCTAGACACTTGGTTATAAGTTGCTAGTTTAAGGTCGCAGCCATTGTTATTTTCTTGTTAGCTGTAATGCAAAAAGGGATTTATATGCTTGGAAAGTCGCCTTGGTTTTTATGCGTTCTATGTTAATAAAATTAAGATTATTTTGAAAGCGGCTATGGTCAGCGTTTCTTATAAAAAATTTAATTTCATAATTACTGCCATTTATAAATGCACAATAAATTATTACCAATATTACCGTTTAACTTAAACATTAGATTAAACCTTATCTGAAACCTCAATTAAACCTCTAGCTAAAGCACTAACAAGTTGTAATTTTTCATCATGAAAATAATGGCTTAGATAATCTTGTTAATCATAGCTATTTGCCTTATTCTAATTTTTACATTGATCCGACCAGCTAAATAAAATGACAAAAACTATTTACACCTTTGGTGCTAACAATTACAAAAATGAAGCCGTAGATTTTTCTCAATACAAAGGTAAAACGCTGTTAATAGTAAACACGGCTAGCGCTTGTGGCTTTACTCCACAATATGCCGGTTTAGAAGATTTATACAAAAAATATAAAGATAAAGGTTTAGAAGTATTAGCTTTTCCTTGTAATCAATTTGGTAAACAAGAAAAAGGTGATAACACTGAAATTAAGCAGTTTTGTGATCTTAACTTTAATATTTCGTTCGATCTTTTTAGTAAAATAGACGTTAACGGCGATAATACTCATCCATTATTTGAGCACTTAAAAAGCGAAGCGCCTGGCATTTTAGGGAGTAAAGGTATTAAGTGGAATTTCACTAAGTTCTTGGTAAACAATCAAGGTAAAGTGATTAAACGTTATAGCCCAAGAACTAAGCCAGCCGATATTGACAGCGATATTGCGGCGATACTTTAATCGCTTGAGATAACCAAGTAACTTGTGAATTTTGGTTTTACATTTTGAGCCTGTTGAACTGAAGTTCAACCTAAATATAAAGTAGGGTCAGATACACATTAATTGATTTTGGTGGTTTTAAGAGATTAATGTGTATCTGACCCTACTTTATTCAAGACTGAAGTTATTGCTATAGCCTTGGGTAATTTTTTGTAGGTCGGACTTTAGTCCGACAATAGCGAAATACCTAGAAAAACTGAGGTTCTGATAAGCTGATAATCTGTTGGACTGAAGTCCAACCTACAGGTGGATGCATCTAACTAACAGACATAGAGTGATTTATTTGTCTGTTTAAACATAAATAAATCACTCTATATTGCTTGTAAGTTATAGCTTTAAGTTTCTAGCTGTAAGTCACGTAACTGTTTGATTTTATCTCTTACTGATGCGGCTAATTCAAACTCTAGGTTTTGTGCATGATTAAACATTTGCGCTTCTAGCTCTTGCACTTTCACATCAATTTGCTTGGTGGTTAACGTCTCGTATTCTGACGCTGGCTCTGCTGCTTTTAATACTGCAGCTGCGCGAGTTTTGCCGCCGTCGAGATCCATAACGTCTGAAATATTTCGTCTAACACCACGTGGCGTAATGTTATTGTCGAGATTGAATTGATGCTGTTTAGCGCGTCTTCGTTCAGTTTCGTCAATGGCTTTGCGCATAGAGCCGGTAATGCGGGCAGCATATAAAATGGCTCTACCGTTAATGTTACGTGCCGCTCGTC
This sequence comes from Colwellia sp. NW0002-52-1, assembly GCF_057550865.1. Lineage (NCBI taxonomy): Bacteria > Pseudomonadati > Pseudomonadota > Gammaproteobacteria > Alteromonadales > Colwelliaceae > Colwellia > Colwellia sp. NW0002-52-1. Next base: position 12,036 of record NZ_BAAJLU010000005.1, read on the forward strand.
CAATGGTTTGAATAAGTGAGCGTTCAGAGCGTAAAAAGCCTTCTTTATCGGCGTCTAAAATTGCGACTAGCGATACTTCTGGCATGTCTAAGCCTTCACGAAGTAAGTTAATACCGACTAAAACGTCGAACTTACCTAAACGAAAATCTCGAATAATTTCAACACGTTCTACCGTGTCTACATCTGAATGCATGTAACGTGCTTTTATTTGATGTTCATCTAAATAGTCCGTTAAATCTTCTGCCATGCGTTTGGTTAACGTGGTGGCTAGTACTCTTTCATTAATTTTTATACGCTTGCGAATTTCAGAAAGTAAATCATCAACTTGGGTGTCAACTGGCCGCACTTCTATTTGTGGATCTAGCAAGCCAGTTGGGCGCACAACTTGTTCTGCTATTTCGCCGGCTGATTTTTCTAATTCATAGTTACTTGGCGTTGCTGATACATAAATGGTTTGTGGCGATAAGGCCTCAAACTCTTCAAATTTCATTGGGCGGTTATCAAGTGCTGAAGGTAGCCTAAAACCATATTCTACAAGGTTTTCTTTACGCGAGCGATCACCTTTGTACATAGCGCCAATTTGCGGCACGGTAACATGCGATTCATCAATAATTAACAAGCCATCGGGAGGTAAGTAATCAAATAATGTTGGTGGCGCTTCGCCTGCTCCGCGGCCTGATAAATAGCGAGAATAGTTTTCTATACCTGAGCAGTAGCCAAGCTCGGTCATCATCTCAATATCAAATTGTGTGCGTTGTACAATTCGTTGCTCTTCTACTAACTTATTGTTTTCTTTTAATTGGGTAGATCTATCTTTTAATTCGATTTTGATGTTTTCAACCGCAGCTAATATTTTTTCGCGTGGCGTTGCATAGTGTGTTTTTGGATAAACCGTTACGCGAGCAACGGTGCGCTCAACTTCGCCGGTAAGTGGGTCGAATATGCTTATGCGTTCAATTTCTTCATCGAATAGCTCAATGCGCAATGCCATTTTGTCTGACTCTGCCGGGAAAACATCAATTACATCACCGCGCACTCGGTAAGTTGCCCGTTGAAATGCTACGTCGTTGCGAGTGTATTGCAGCTCAGCTAAGCGTCTTAAAATATCGCGCTGATTAATAATGTCGCCAACACTTACGTGCAACATCATTTTCAAATAAGAGTCTGGGTCGCCCAAACCATAAATGGCTGATACCGAGGCAATAATAATAACGTCTTTGCGCTCTAGCAGAGATTTAGTCGCCGACAGTCGCATTTGCTCGATATGCTCGTTTACTGAGGCATCTTTTTCAATAAAAGTATCGGTTGTGGGCACGTAGGCTTCAGGCTGATAATAATCGTAATATGAAACAAAATATTCAACAGCATTGTCAGGGAAAAACTCTTTCATTTCGCCGTATAGTTGCGCCGCTAACGTTTTATTTGGCGCTAACATCATGGTAGGTCGATTAAGTTTTTCGATAACGTTAGCGATGGTATAAGTTTTACCTGAGCCAGTTACGCCTAATAACGTTTGATGTGCTAACCCTGAGTCAATACCGTCGAGCAGTTTTGCAATAGCGGTTGGTTGGTCGCCGCTAGGAATATAGTCTGAGTGTATTTTTAACGCTTTCATTAAACTTTAGCCTCAACGTTGATGCAGTCTTTTGCACATTGCTTACTAAACAAAGTATAAGAAATAGCCGCCATTACGACATTGCCAAGTAATGCGCCGATAAAGAAGCCTTCTAAACCAAACCATAAACTGCCTAGATAGGACAAAGGTACGTAGCAAACAAATAACCGAATAATACTTAATACTAAGGCAACCATAGGTTTATGTAAGGCATTAAATGAAGAGTTGGTTAAAATAATAACGCCCTGTAAGCCATAACCTAAGGGTAAAATCCAAATAAACAATTTAATAATATCGGCTACGGCTTGCTCTGTAGAGAACATATCAGCAATAAATGGTGCCGCTAATACCAGCACAACATAAATAAGCACTTGCCAAATAAGCACAAACTTTATTGAAGTTTTATAACCCTCTTCAACGCGCTTCATGTTACAAGCACCAAAATTTTGGCTAATAAATGGCGGTAAGGTCATGGAAAGTGCTAAAACCACTAAACAGGCAATAGACTCAATTCTAGAACCCACACCAAATGCTGCCACGGCTGATACGCCATATTCAGCCACAATGGCAGTTAATACGGCTGAAGCAACAGGGGTTAACATGTTAGCGCCAGCGGCCGGTAAACCAATATGTAAAATATCGCGAGAGGCAGAAATAAATGCTTTAATCGACATTAAGTGGCTATGAATTAAGCCACGTTTTACCGCTAAAATATATAACACAAACCCAAGACCAAAAACCCAAGATATTAATGTAGCTATTGCCGCCCCTTGAATACCCATTGCTGGGATAGGACCAAAACCAAATATAAGAATGGGGTCTAATACTGCGTTAATAAGCCCCGCACTTCCCATAATAATACTGGGTGTTTTTGTGTCGCCATCGGCTCGTAAAATGGCGTTGCCTATCATAGGGCCTATTAATAAAATACAACCCAAAAACCACAAATCCATATATTGATGAATTAAAGGTAATAATGATTCGTTAGCGCCTAATAATAAAAAGGTTTCGTCGATAAGTAAGTAGCCAACTACAGCAAGAATGCCCACTATAATGGCTGATAAATATAATGAACTGGTGGCTAAATTTTTTGCAGTTTCTTTATCGCCTTTACCTAATGCCTTTGCAATAACGGCCGATGTACCTATGCCCAAACCTATGGTTAAACTGATCACGGTAAAGGTAATTGGGAATGTAAAACTGATAGCAGCTAATGGTTGCGTACCTAACAAGCCGACAAAAAAGGTATCAACCAAGTTAAAAGTCATCAATAAAATCATGCCGTAAATCATCGGAATGGTCATGCTTTTTAACGTCGGGGCTACGGGATCTTTCAGTAGATTAATTTGATGAGTATTTTTAGTTTCAGTCATTAATTTTTTCAGAATATGTGATAAATCGAATGCATCTGCCATTGTAAAAGATCAAACAAAGAGTCGCTACGTATATATTCAATTTAAAATAATAATAACGCTATTAGTTGAAAAAATAATATCACAGGAAAAAATTGCTCTACACTATTGTTCCGAGAAATGCACAGGAAATGTATAAAAACTTAGCCTGAACAAAAAACGCACGCACATGCATATAAAGCCAACATTTATCAGTTAAGTTATTGTTATAAAATGAAATAAAGTAACAGGGCAATAAAGCACCACTTCGCTACAAGCCGCATTCTACCGTTAGTATTACTTTGTGTTACACTTTAACTCACATAGTTATCCACAGATTAAGTGGATAACTATATTTAAAATTAACAAAATCATATCTTGATTATTTAATCATCAGAAAAAGACTAAATTGAGTAAACAATGCCTGCTATTTGAGCAAACAGACAATAAAATGAAATTTTTCTAACTTTTGTATTGACAGTGTGAGTAGAGGCCTTTAATATTCCGCCCCGTTAGCCAATAGCGGCTTTCAAAACAATTCCTCAATAGCTCAGTTGGTAGAGCAACGGACTGTTAATCCGTTTGTCCCTGGTTCAAGTCCAGGTTGAGGAGCCAAATTTAAGATTTTGGTTTCAATGTTGCTACGCAAAGCAACAGACTGTGCTGTTATTAATTAAGCATTTGTCTCTGGTTAAAGTCCAGGTTGAGGAGCCAAATTTAAGATTTTGGTTTCAATGTTGCTACGTAAAGCAACGGACTATGCTGTTATTAAGTCAGCGTTAGTCTCTGGTCAAAGTCCAGGTTGATGAACCAAATCAATAAATAATGGCTAACAATTTTTATTGATAGCGGTTATGTAACAAGAACAATTCCTCAATAGCTCAGTTGGTAGAGCAACGGACTGTTAATCCGTTTGTCCCTGGTTCAAGTCCAGGTTGAGGAGCCACTTTAAATGTTGGTTTCAATGTTGCTTCGCAAAGTAACGGACTGTGCTGTTATTAAGTCAGCGTTTGTCTCTGGTTCAAGTCCAGGTTGAGGAGCCACATTAGTAAATAATAGCTAGCAATTTTTATTGATAGCGGTTATGTAAAAAGATCAATTCCTCAATAGCTCAGTTGGTAGAGCAACGGACTGTTAATCCGTTTGTCCCTGGTTCAAGTCCAGGTTGAGGAGCCACATTAAAGAAACCTGCTTACTAGCAGGTTTTTTTTCGCCTAAAATAAAGTAGGGTCAGATACACATTAAATGTTAAACGTTGATTTCAGTGTTGCTTCGCAAAGCAACGAACTGTGCTGTTATAAACTCAGCGTTTGTCCCTGGTTCAAGTCCAGGTTGAGGAGCCACTTTAAAGAAACCTGCTTACTAGCAGGTTTTTTTTCGCCTAAAATAAAGTAGGGTCAGATACACATTAAATGTTAAACGTTGATTTCAGTGTTGCTTCGCAAAGCAACGAACTGTGCTGTTATAAACTCAGCGTTTGTCCCTGGTTCAAGTCCAGGTTGAGGAGCCAAATTAAAGAAATCTGCTTATTTGGCAGTTTTTTTTCGCCTGAAATAAAGTAGGGTAAGATACACATTAAATTTTAGATGCTTAATCACCTCTAACCTAGAAACATGGTCAAACTCTAGGGGTAATATTCCCTTTTTTAAAATTATCAAAGACACTAAAATCAATTAATGTGTATCTGACCCTACTTATTAATTTATTTATGTGTATCCGGCTTCACTTGTGTACTTGTGCCTAAAGGCCTGCCTAGTTTAGCTTCTCTAACTCTTCGTCCAGTTGATTGCTCTATTTCAGATTTAAAACACTCACTTCCCAGTGCCAAGCCTTTATTTAATGACGTTCTGATATCTTCAATTAATGAGGGGGCAATTTGATATTTAAACAAAGACTGATATGTTTCTTGGCGATGTAGTGAATTATCGCCAAGATCCTTGTATGCGGGATGAGGTGTACATAATGCAGATTTTTTTCCTAAGGCGTTAATTTGATAACTGGACCAAAAATATTGTGATGGTTCATCAACCATTTTCGCCCTAACAGGATTTAACTCAATATATTTATACACTTGCAATAAGTATGAAACATCTTCAATCAAACAAGATTTATATCTGCCTTCCCAAAGCGTGCCAGTTCTTCGATATTTATGATTGAAATATTGCACATATCTGCGACCTAAACTTTGCATTAATAAACTAATTGCGTTTGGCATGCGAGGTGTGCAAAGCAAATGCACATGATTAGTCATAAAAACCCATGCATGAATATCAACACAATGCTTAACTGAGTACTCAGTTAGCCAATGAGCGTAAGTAGCAAAGTCTTGTTCATCTGCGAAGCATAAACTGCGATTATTTCCGCGTTGAATAATATGTTGTGGTATGTCGATTAATTGAATTCTGGGCAGGCGAGCCATAAATAATATCCTTATTATTTAAATTGATCTCAGTATAGGACAAGAATCTTTAAAGTATAATTTACGCTTAACAACAAAATTGAAAAGATAAATTTTAATGTTATCTGACCAGTTTATTTTTGGTTTTAATTAATGTGTATCTGACCCCACTTTATTATTTTTAGCATAAAAAAAAGCAGCAATTACATAATTGCTGCTTTGGAGTTTTAGCTATGTGCTTAGCGTTTAAACTCTGAGGTTTTGCTCCACTGTGGCCACACGTTTTGGTGTGAAAGTTCATAACCTACTTCGAAGAAGGCTTGCATATCTTCTACGGCACCTGAAAGGTCCCATTGCTCGCTGTATTCATCACAGGCGTTGTGGTAACACTTGGCTAGAATTGGATCTAATATTTCTCTTAGTGCTTTTGTCGCGGCATCAACTGGCTCTTTACCACTTTTAGCATAAAGTGCTGGAATACCGATATTAGCGAAAGCGAAGTGATCAGAACGGTAGTAAATACCTGCCGCTGGACGAGGGTCGCCTGAAATTACACGCCCTTGTTTTTTAGCGGCAACGGTTAAGTAGTCGTCTAGCTGAGATTGACCTAAACCATAAACAGATACATCTTTACTTCGACCATTTACATTTAATGCGTCCATATTAATGTTAGCCACTGTTTTCGCTGCTGGAATAACTGGGTTTGCAGCATAAAACTTAGAGCCAAGTAAGCCTTGCTCTTCAGCGGTTACTGCCATTACGGTAATTGAACGCTCAGGTAATACAGGCAATTTTGAGAATGCTTCAGCCACTTCAATTAAAGCTGCAGTACCAGATGCATTGTCAACTGCGCCATTGTAAACTTGGTCGCCGTCTTTGCTTGTATCTTTACCTAGATGATCCCAATGCGCAGTGTAAATAATGTGTTCGTCAGGCTTGGTACTACCGGGTAAGGTGGCAATAAAGTTATATGATTTTGACTTTTTAACGGTATTTTTTACTTCAACTGAAGCGGTTAAGTCGCCCATAGCAACATGATAACTGCCCTTTGCTGCTTTTGCTTTTTCTTGCTCAAAGTTTAACCCAGCATTAGCAAAAAGCTCTTTGGCAACTTCGCTATTAACCCAGCCTTCAACGGCTACACGGCCTTTGTTTAGATCTTCACGAACAAAGCCAAATTGTGGACCTGTCCATGAATGCTCTACAACCGACCAACCGTATGAAGCTGGTGCAGTTTCATGAATAATTATTGCACCTTCAGCACCTTGACGACTCGCTTCTTCATATTTATATGTCCAACGACCGTAATAAGTCATGGAGTTACCATTAAATAATGCTGGGTCTTGAGTAGCAAAACCTGGGTCGTTTACCAGAATTACCACTGTTTTTCCTTCAACATCTAGACCTTCGTAGTCATTCCATTGATATTCAGGTGCGTTAACACCGTAACCAACAAAAACTAACTCAGAATCTTTTAGCTGTTCGAATTCACTAATACGGCTAGAGCCCATGACCATATCATGACCATATTGATATGCTTTATCACCAATAGATAAAGTCATTTCTGGAGATGCTTCAATAGAAACCATAGGCACGGCTTGTAAAAAACTATCACCATTGCCCGGTTTAAAACCTACGGCGGTAAGTTGTTTTGTTAAGTAATCAAGCGTAAGTTCTTCACCTTTGCTTGAAGGTGCGCGCCCTTCAAATTCATCTGAAGCAAGGGTTTTAATATGCTCGGTCAGCTGTTTTTTATTAATACTGTTATAACTTGCTGTTACATCGGCAGTACTATTTGTTTTTTTGACAGAATTTTCTGCGCCACAGCCCAACAATACGGCTGAAGTTAATAGTGTGAAAGCTAAGGTATTTTTCATTTTTTTATACTTTATTTAAGAATGACCCCGAGATTATATACAAATCTTGGTTCATTTAGGTAGGGTTAGCTGCAAAGAAATATTAAAGCCAACATTTTCTATATGAAGGTGATACTTTTAACCCCTTTGTAGATAACCTAAGCGCTGTAACATTGTTTTCATCCCTAATATTCAAACTTTAATAGCCTTGTTAAGTTAATGATCTCCCTTCTGATTTATTTCTTATTTGACCACCTTTATTGATACTACTATGATGATATTTTTAAATTAAAGGTAAAATGTTATGCCAATCTCTCGTACAAGACGTGTTCAACATAAAGTGCATATTCCTTCTTCTGCACGTGAAAACCAATATTTACTTGCTAAGTTTGCTATTACAGACAGTTTAATCGAGAGAATATCAGGCCCTGTTGATCACAGCAGCGAACAACCGTTTCTGCCTTTTTACAAGAAGCTGTCAGAAATATTCTTTAAAATTAACGAAGAATTAGATATAGAAAGTGGCCAGTTTGTTGCCAACGACAAGTTCACTCGTATTCGTTTTAGCCCAGAAAAAATTACTGCGCAAACCGAACAGCAAATTTTATTTTTATATAACTCTCGTTATCATTTTAGTCAAAAAGCCTATTTTGATGGAAAAAAGCAGGCTAGCAAAATTCATTTAGTGTTTTTATCTAACGGTAATGAAGTAAGGCATGATTCGGCAATTTTTCATCAAAAAGTTGTTAAAGCTATCACAAAGTTCACTGAACAAAGTGGTATGGCGAAAGACGAAATGCGCATTTGTGATCATCAACACCTTACTTATGACTTATTTGCCAAAGATAAAGGCGTGCAAGGCAACCAAGTGCATAAATTACGCAGTATATCTAACCGTTATGCACCCGATGAGATATCTATTCCGGAAAATACCGACGAGCTGACTTATGCCATTGTCGATATGCCGATTAATCGTAGATTACGTAATTTAGTTAAACTTGATGATAGTGAAGGTGAAAATTATAACCCGCTATATAACTATATTGCCGATGCATTTATCAGTGCAGCAAAAAAACATAATTTAAATAATGGTGCGCTGATAGCTAATGGTTTAGTGCCTATTGTACGCCGCAGTGAAGATGAATCTACCGTGGCTAAGGGGGAGTTAATGATGATTGGCTATAACCCTAAAAGTATGAATAGTGGTTATACCTGTAAATGGGTCGCTGAAGAGTTAGTTGATAGTGTGCATTTTGTATTTGTTGCTAGTGAGCAAGATAAAACCAGCCATGGCTATGGTAAGTTTTTAAATCAAATAGAGTCTGTTTTACATAGCATTGCCCAAAAACTTAAATACGATAATGATAAAGAAGAGTTGATTGTTCGTTTTCATCAACATATTGGTTTTTATCGTGAATAATAGTTTTTATAACGTCTGTTACCGCTAAAATTTTGCATTTTTCGGAACAATGTATTGCAGCGTTCACTTAACAATGAACGCTAACAATATTTCATACATTTTTGATATTCTCTTGCTGCACAATATAAACTAACAAGTTATCCTCTATAAGCTGATTGATTTAAGCTCTACTAGCCATATTTAATTACTCGAATAAAATTACTTTTTTATAGTTTATTTAAACTTTATGTTATTAAACCTTCACTTAATTGCGTTATTATTCTTTTACTCACCATTTTGGCACTTACACCTTGATAGACTTCACCTTACTGAGTATTTTTATTCCAACATTTTTTATGGTTAGCATAACGCCAGGCATGTGTATGACCTTGGCCATGAGCTTAGGTATAACTATTGGCGTGAAGAAAACATTCTGGATGATGTACGGCGAGCTATTAGGAGTAGCAACCGTTGCAGTTGCCTCTGTATTAGGTATAGCAACATTAATGACTGCATTGCCGCAACTATTCCAAGGTTTTAAAATTATGGGCGCGCTATATTTACTTTATGTCGGTATTAATATGTGGCGAGCCAAAGGTAAACTAAGTACAGACCCAAATCAGCATCAACAATCAATTAAAAGAAGTAGCTTATTTCAGCAAGGCTTTTTAACCGCTATCGCCAACCCTAAAGGTTGGGCGTTTATGATTTCGTTATTGCCCCCTTTTATAAACCAAACATTACCATTAACACCGCAGTTAAGTATTTTAGTACTAGTCATTTTAATATCTGAATTTATTTGCATGACGCTATATGCCACGGGCGGTAAATCTATCGCTAAAGTTTTAACCAAACGAAATAATGTTCAATTGCTCAATAAAATATCAGGTAGTTTAATGGTATTAGTCGCTATTTGGTTAGTAGCAAGTTAGTAAGTGTAGTTTTCTAAATAAAAATTATAGGCTCGATTAAAGGTTTATCAATGTCATACGATAAAGTCATAACGAATGAAAATGGTGAGGAATTTCCATATTCAGAATCATTTGATAGTGAATCTTATTATTATAAAATAAGTATCGTGCTTGATGATCGAGATGGCGAATTACTCATTTCTAAGTGGGGTTCTCATATTGAGTTTGATGATGGTAGCTGGCTGGATTTTAAAATTGCGCCAAATGAACTCTTCCCAAAGCAAATAAAGTTAACTTACGATAATATTCTTTTTTACATGCAGACAATACTTGAAAGGGAATCTGAAGCTAAATTGTTAACTAAGCAAGAAGTCGAAAAGCATTATAAAAATTATTTAAAACAACTTAATAAATTCTAAAAAACACACATTACTCAGCATTGTATGTAATTATGTTACTTGCTTCAAACTGCAAAAGTTAGTTGGCTACACTTCTATTCTTAAAAACTAAATTAATTTGCTCTAAAAACATGCCTAGGCGCTTTAAGCGCGATAACTTGGCACCGTAAACAGTTTAGTATGCTTTATGTTTTTCTCGGTGGTAAAGGTTAACCAAATACGCCATTTCATTTGTGCTGAGGAACAACTTCCAATAAGCACTTCAGTTTGAAAAACCTGTGATAGCTCCTGTGAAGGTTCCTGTAAAGATAGCTGATTCTCTTTTTCTGCAGCTTGATGTGTTAATTGCTCAGGTAGTTTTGATGATTTTTTGGCTGTAATTATCGAGCTTTTAGGTGAAGTTTCATTGCCATTATTAGTTATTGCTTGAAGATCAAAAAATAATGGAATTTTGCCCATGTACATATCAACACCCTCAAGATAACCAGTAATACTCTTTAGTTTTTCTTGGCCTTGGTACTTAACGATCATGTTAAAAGGTTGCTCTGCAATTATTTTTTCAACATCAAATAATATTTTAGCTTTAGCATTGGTTAGTGCAAATTCGCATTTGCTTTGTCCAACTATACAGTGAGCAATTTTTGCAGATGCAACATCAGTATTTAGGTTTAATTTATTATCAGGGCTACATGCAAAAAGCAGAACAGATAAAAAAAGCGCTATTATTGCCGATGAAATACGCAAAATGCTTTTGATAACAGTTTTAAAAACTGAGTTTATTAGAGAATTAATCACAGAGAGCAACATTTTTAATTAATGAAAATAAAACGAAATAATTTGTCCGCTATCATACACAATCAGTAATCGTATTAATGAACTTTTTAGTCTGTAATCTCAGTATTTATATTTAAAGGCTAATACTATGTTGAATTATTCATTGATAACAATTTAAGTAAATTTGACAGAAATACCTTATACGCTTTGAATAAATGCAATAACTGCCATGAATTTCGAATATTTACCTTAAAAAAACAATCGACAAAACAACAGCAATAATTTAACTGTTTTAGGGCTAGTTTATCCAAGTTTTAATGCTAACCTTTTATAGATACAGCAATTATTTATATATTGTTTTTTACTATTTCTCGCAGTAATAGTGAGAATGCAGTTTTTTTGTTGATTTAAATCAAGTTTTACGGTTGATTTATGGCATGGGCGAAAGGTAAAATCACATAGAATTTGAAACAACTCGCTTTTCGAGTGTGACATTTATCATGGCTTCTCAGCATTTTTCATGAAAAAGACTCTTTTTTATACAAAACTGCAAAACCTAACCTAGTAACGGAACAATTAAAATGACAACAACGCTAGATCATCCGTCATATAACTACAATGTGGTGCGTCAATTCACCGTAATGACAGTTATTTGGGGGATCGTTGGTACTCTTGTAGGTGTTCTTATTGCGGCACAATTAATTTGGCCTGCTTTAAACTTTGACACACCTTGGTTAACCTACTCTCGTCTTCGTCCGCTGCATACCAATGCGGTAATTTTTGCTTTTGGTACCAGTGCATTGTTTGCAACTTCATATTATGTTGTGCAACGTACTTGTAAAACCACACTTTTTGGGGGCAACTTAGCCGCCTTTACGTTTTGGGGTTGGCAGGCGGTTATTGTACTTGCCGTTATAACGTTACCCATGGGTTATACATCAAGCAAAGAGTACGCTGAATTAGAATGGCCAATTGATATTTTAATTGCCGTGGTTTGGATAAGTTATGCCATCGTGTTCTTTGGCACTTTGATCAAGCGTAAAACCTCTCATATTTATGTTGCGAACTGGTTCTTCGGTGGTTTTATTCTTACCGTTGCCGTATTACATATTGGCAACAGTATGGTTATTCCCGTTTCAATGATGAAATCTTACTCCATTTATTCTGGCGCTATCGATGCCATGATGCAGTGGTGGTATGGTCATAACGCCGTTGGCTTCTTATTAACAGCGGGTTTCTTGGGTATGATGTACTACTTCGTACCAAAACAAGCTGAACGCCCGGTTTACTCTTACCGTTTATCTATTGTTCATTTTTGGGCTTTAGTATCGTTATACATTTGGGCTGGTCCACATCATTTACATTACACTGCTTTGCCGGATTGGGCTCAGTCAGTGGGTATGGTTATGTCAATCGTACTATTCTTGCCATCTTGGGGTGGTATGATCAACGGTATTATGACGCTGTCTGGTGCATGGCATAAACTTCGCTATGACCCTATTCTTCGTTTCTTAATTGTTTCGTTATCTTTCTACGGCATGTCTACGTTTGAAGGCCCAATGATGGCGATTAAATCGGTAAATGCCCTTTCACATTATACTGACTGGACAATTGGCCATGTACATTCTGGCGCACTAGGTTGGGTTGCTATGGTATCAATTGGTGCGGTATACCACTTAATTCCTGTGTTATTTAATCAAGGCCGCATGTATAGCATTCGCTTAATTAACATACACTTCTGGTTACATACTGCTGGTATTGTTTTATATATTGTTGCTATGTGGATTTCAGGTGTAATGCAAGGGTTAATGTGGAGAGCGGTAAATACCGACGGTACTTTAACTTATAGTTTTGTTGAAAGTTTAACGGCTTCTTACCCATTCTACTTTATGCGTTTTGTTGGTGGTGTATTAGTTGTATCAGGCTTCTTGTTGATGGCTTACAACATGTTTAAAACAATTTATGCTAAAGACAATAGTCTTGAAGCAGTGAAAGCAGCTTAAGGAGCCGACGATGAAAAATAAACATGAAAAGTTTGAAAAAAATGTTGGTTTGTTTGCTATTTTCACCATTCTTGCAATCAGTGTCGGTGGTTTAGTTGAAATAACACCTTTGTTTTTTCAAAAAGAAACCACAACTCCTGTTGATAACTTGCGCCCTTATACGGCATTAGAAATGGAAGGCCGTGATATTTACATTCGTGAAAGCTGTAATGTTTGTCATAGCCAAATGATACGTCCATTTCGTGCTGAAACAGAACGTTATGGTCATTACTCTGTTGCTGGTGAACAAGTATGGGAACATCCATTTTTATGGGGTTCAAAACGTACGGGTCCTGACTTAGCGCGTGTTGGTGGTCGTTATAGTGATGATTGGCATCGTGCGCATTTACTTGACCCACGCTCAGTTGTACCAGAGTCGAACATGCCTTCTTTTAAGTGGTTAGCTGAAAATACACTTGATGGCGAATTAACGGGTAAGAAGTTAGCTACATTTAACTTTTTAACCCGTAATAGAAGCCACAAAGACGAGCAAGGTAATGCTATTCCTCTATATTCTGAAGCTGAAATTGCAGGTGCAAAAAAAGCAGTTAAAGGCAAAACAGAAATGGATGCATTAATTGCATATTTACAGTCTCTTGGTCATGCGTTGAAATAATATGATGGATTACGGCACGCTTAGAGGGCTTATTGCTCTATTAATATTGGCATTATTTATAGTTATTGTGGTTTGGTCTTACTCAAAAAAACGCAAGTCATCGTTTGATGAAGCGGCAAATTCAATTTTTGAAGAAAAAACTGAAACTGAAATAAGCCACACTAACAAAAATAACAAGCAGGAGACTAATAATGTCTAGCTTCTGGACTATTTGGGTATCGGTTCTAACCCTTGGCACATTGATAGGTTGTTACTTATTATTACGCATGTGTTTAAAGAACTTTGCAGGCGTAGCTGAAGGTGAGCCTACTGGACACGTTTTCGATGGCATTGAAGAGTTAAACAACCCACTACCAAAATGGTGGAGTAATTTCTTTTTATTAACCATTATTTGGGGCTTTTTCTACATCGCGGTTTATGGCTTAGGCGGTTGGAAAGGTTTTTCTGGCTGGGAAAGTTCTAACCAAGGTATTTTAAATTTAGCTGAGTCTAAAGAAAAATCGGCTTTGGCTAAAGAAAAAGGCTTGTTAGTACAATACGATCGTGAAGTTGCTGCAGCAGATGAAAAATATGGACCTATTTTTGATGCATACGCCAAGCGTGAAATAGCCGATTTAGCTACAGCTAACGACGAAGAAGCCGCTTCTGCACGTAAAGTAGGACAGCGTTTATTCTTACAAAACTGTTCGCAATGTCACGGCTCTGATGCCCGTGGTGCTACTGGTTTTCCTGACTTAACTGACCAAGATTGGTTATACGGTGGTTCACCTGAAACAATAAAAGCGACGCTTATGCATGGCCGAAAAGCTAATGGCATGATGGCTTGGAGCGCAGCTTTAGGCGGCGAACAAGGTGTTAAAGAAGTAGCAGCATTCGTTTTAAGTTTAAGTGGTCGTGAAGTTGACACTACAGCCGCAGCCGCAGGTAAAGTTAAATTTGCTATGTGTGCAGCATGTCACGGTAGTGATGGTAAAGGTAGTGCAGCCATGGGTATTGAACTTGGTGCGCCTAACTTAACTGATAACATTTGGTTATACGGTGGCTCTGAACGTGCTGTTCAAGCTTCAATAGCTAATGGTCGCGCCGGCATAATGCCAGCATGGGATAAAATCCTAGGTGAGAAAAAAATTCACGTAATCAGCGCTTATGTTTATAGCTTATCGCAAGAGTAGTTAAGTTAAGTTGAGTTGAGTTAACATAGCTTAGAAATTGAACCTTGATACTGCAAAGTATCAAGGTTTTTTTATGCTTGTTTGAAAATTTTGGCCACTATTTTTTCTATACAGTTATCGTATTTATTTATGGTATTAAACAAAATTATGATCGCGTTAAAACTTTATTAATATTAAGTAAACTGAACTTTGGATAAGCAGCACTTGCTCTGTGCTCCCTTTTAAGACCAAATTTAATAAGTTAATGACGATTTAAACCGCCTCAAAATGATAGATTATTTATTTCAATTGGTATTAACCCATTATCTGCCTTTAAAGGTCGATAAATATCTCGCTTGATAAACGTTTTGCCTAGGAAATGGCATAAAGTGAAGCATTGATGATGTTTATCCGTGATGTTCATGTTAACTAATACCGAACAGATTAAATGTTCGTTCTACATGTGATAAAGATAGTGACATAAATTCAATTGGTAGCGCCTTTGAGAGTGATCAAGAAATGAGTTTACTCAGGCTCAACGCATCTGAGAAATTATGCCTGTTATAAAGGTAAAACTGTATCACAAATAAATACCCTGTCTTTGGGTTAAAGTTTGTTATTTTACAGGTTTTTTAATAGTTCCTGTAAAAGAAAAGTCGTATAATAAGCACTCTTTCAGCAAAGCAGAAATTTTCATGAAAACATCTTGGTATCGTGAGCCTTGGGCTTGGTTTGTCTTTATATTACCTTTTACTGCCGTTGTCGCCGGTATTGCCACTTTTATTATCGCCAACACGGATCCCGATCCTCTGGTGGTTGGTGATTACTATAAAAAAGGTAAAGCGATAAACTTAGAATTAGGTAAAGTTAAACAAGCACAAAAGCTAGGTATGAGTTTTGGTTTGAAGCTTGTTGATGATCAATTAATTATTCGCCCTACCGGTATTGAAAAAACCTTTCCATTATTAAATGTTAATTTTTTTCACCCAACAATAGCAGAAAGAGACTTCTACTTAGCATTAACAGCTGACGCTAATGGTAACTTTACCCATTACTTTGAAGCTGACCAAAATGTTTCGGGTAAATGGCGAGTAACCATTAGTCCATTTGAAAACCACTGGAAGATTCAAAACGTGATCACCCTACCTCAATCTGATTTTATTGCCATAAAACCTGATCTGACTGTAGCAAATTAATTAGCCGGTATTAGTGAGCATAAATTAATGAGCAACGTTTGTTTCCACTGTGATGAAGTCGTTCCCAAGGGCATTAACTTAACAACTCGTATTGATAATATTGATCAACCAATGTGCTGCATTGGTTGCCAAGCGGTTGCCCAAACTATTGTTGATAACAATTTAACTGATTATTACCGTTTTCGCAGTGCACCAGCTCAAAAAGGTGAAGTATTAATTCCCGAGCAATTACAACGCAACGAAATACTTGATGATGAAAGCTTACAAAACGAGTTTGCTTATTATCATAATGGTTTTAAAGAAACTATTTTAACCATTGATGGGATAAGCTGTTCAGCCTGTGCCTGGTTAATTGAAATGCAAATCAGTAAGCTCGAGGGCGTTAATAAAATTAATGTTAACGCGACAACTCAACGTGCAACTGTGCAATGGCAAGAAAGCCAAGTAAAGTTGAGCGACATACTGAGTTTAATCGATAAAATTGGTTATCACGGTTTGCCTTTTAAGGCGAGTACGGCTGAAAAAAACAATAATAAACAAGCGAAAAACTTTATCAAACGGTTAGGCATTTCGGGCATTTTAATGATGCAAGTAATGATGATCGCTTTTGGTTTATACTTCGGCGCTTTTTCCGATATGACTGAACACAATGTAATGTATTTACGTTGGGCAAGCTTTTTCTTGACGCTTCCTATTGTTAGCTATGGCGCCTTCCCATTTTATAAAAGTGCCTTCTTTGCCTTAAAAGCGCGCCAGCTTTCGATGGATGTTCCTGTCTCTATCGCCATTATTTTAGCTTTTATGGCTAGCTGTTGGGCAACATTTACGCAGCAAGGCGAAGTGTATTTTGAATCAGTGTCTATGTTTACCTTTCTACTGCTTATTGGTAAATTTCTTGAGTTTAGAGCCCGCAGCCGCGCCGCTGATGTTTCAGCAAATTTATTAAAATTAATGCCAATGACCGCGACTAAAATTGAGCAAGGTATTGAGCAATTTATTTCAGCCAATTATTTAAAAACTGATGATATTATTTTAATTAAACCCGGTGAAACCATTCCGGCTGATAGTGAAATATTAACGGGCACCAGCCAAATTAACGAAGCTATGTTGTCTGGCGAGCAACTGCCCCTGAAGAAAACCGCTTTAGATAACATTTTTGCTGGTACTATTAACGGCGATGGCAATTTAACGGCAAAAGTTAAACATAATAATCAAGAGTCGT
Source organism: Colwellia sp. NW0002-52-1 (assembly GCF_057550865.1). Classification (NCBI taxonomy): domain Bacteria; kingdom Pseudomonadati; phylum Pseudomonadota; class Gammaproteobacteria; order Alteromonadales; family Colwelliaceae; genus Colwellia; species Colwellia sp. NW0002-52-1. The sequence goes on from NZ_BAAJLU010000005.1 coordinate 29,005, forward strand.
TTTTAAGTCAGCTCATTCGACTGAGTGAAAATGCACAAAGCCATAAACCTAAATTAGCCAAGTTATCAGATAAAATTGCTCAATATTTTGTTGCGCTAATTCTGATGACGACCATAGCAACGGCAATATACTGGCTGAATCATGATCCAAGCGAAGCATTTTGGATCACCTTATCGGTTCTTGTCGTAACTTGTCCTTGTGCATTGGCATTAGCAACACCAACAGCGCTTACCTGTGCAACTACGCAACTTAATCGTAAAGGTATTATGATTAAGTCTGCCCATGTGCTTGAAACTATGCCTGAAGTTAATGCTATTTCATTTGATAAAACAGGAACATTAACTACAGGTGAGTTCACTATTGTAGATGTAAAAACTTATGGTGAATACTCAAACGAAGCGACGCAAGAAGGACGACAACAAGTGCTTGCCATAGCGGCAGCGCTTGAAGCACATTCGGCTCACCCCTTAGCAAAAGCTTTTAGCCCATTTCGTGATCATAACCAAATGACCCGCCAAGTTGTAGTTGCCCCTGGCGCAGGGATTTCTGGTGAAGTAAATAACCAACATTACCGCATTGGTAAAAGCTCTTGGCTTTTAGGTGCTAATGAACACTCAGCCTATAGTGCGCAGTGTGTATTAATGCAAGGTGAAACATTAATCGCTGAATTTTACTTGCATGATGGCTTACGAGAAGATGCTAAAGCATTGATCGATTTTCTTCACCAACAAAACATTGAAACCAGCATGCTTTCTGGTGATCACCTACAAGGCTGTAATAAATTACAATCAGCATTAAACCTTAACAAAGTGCATGCAAACCTCTCAGCACAAGAAAAAGTTAACACCATAAAACAGCAACAAAGTACTCATACGGTTGCCATGGTTGGCGATGGCGTTAACGATAGTCCCGTATTGGGCGCAGCTCATTTGTCTATTGCTATGGGTAGCGGTACTGATATTGCTAAAAATGGCGCAGATGTGATATTACTCAATAATAAACTTAAGGGTGTACAAACCCTGCGTGAAGTTGCTATTCGCACCACTCGTATTATTAAGCAAAATTATCTTTGGGCTTTTGGTTATAACGCTATTGTTTTACCGCTAGCGGTAACAGGCCATATAGCGCCTTACATGGCGGTTATAGGTATGTCGGCCAGTTCAATTTTAGTGGTAACAAATTCATTAAGGCTGTTAAAAAAATGAGTATAATTTACGTATTAATTCCCATTGCCGTGTTGCTCACAGCTATTGGTATTTATCTGTTTTTTTGGGCGGTAAAAACTGAGCAGTTTGATGATTTAGAAAAGCAAGGCATGAGTATTTTATTTGATGATGAAAATGATAAAGCTAAGCAAAATACCTTAAAGAATAACGAGTTAAATGAAACAGAAACTTCAAAGCAACAGCTAAAAAACCAGACTCATGACACTTGATTTTTTTTCTGCCTTTATTATTGGTCTGCTCGGCTCTGGCCATTGCATTGTAATGTGTGGTGGCATTAGCACTATGTTGACTACTGCTATTTCTGATCAAACTCGCCATAAAAAATTCGCCATTGTATTTGCTTATAACTTTGGCCGTATTGCTTCCTATAGTTTCATTGGCGCTATTGTGGCATTTACCAGCTCTATGGCAGCTAAAAACATAGGTTTTCCTGTTGTTATATTAAAAACTATCGCCGGTATTTTTTTAATTTTTTTAGGACTATATTTAGGGCAGTGGTTAATGTGGTTGAGCCGCATAGAACATTTAGGAAAAAATATTTGGCGTTATATATCGCCACTGACTAAAAACTTTATACCCATTAAGAACGTTAAAAGTGCCTTCGCTTTAGGTGCATTATGGGGATGGCTACCCTGCGGCTTAGTTTACTCAACTTTAACTTGGTCTTTAGCAAGCGCCGATACCCTCAATGGTGCTTTGATCATGTTTTTCTTTGGTTTAGGTACTTTACCTGCTTTAATGTCAATTTCACTAGGCACGTTCAGTGTTAAGTCTTTATTAACTCAGCCACTATTTAGAAAGCTATCGGCCATTTTGGTGATTTCATACGGCATTTATTCTATACTTATTGCATATAGCTAACGCATCTAATATGGTGTTCAGCATGGAAATTTTTATAGGTTATTATGAATAATAAATCGTGTGCCGACCAACAACATATTCACTGCCAAAACTGCAGTATCAGTGAATTGTGCTTACCATTTTCACTTAACAATCAAGAGTTAGAGACTTTAGATAATATTATTGATCGTAAGCTGCCTATCCAAAAAGGAGAGCAGCTATATAACGACGGTCAACCAATGCAAGCGCTTTACGCCGTGCGTTCTGGCACATTCAAAACTTATACAATTAACAAACAAGGAGAAGAGCAAATTACTGGCTTTCATTTGGCTGGGGATTTACTCGGATTTGACGCCATAGCGAATGCGAAACATCCAAGTTTTGCTAAAGCACTAGAAACCTCAATGGTTTGCGAAATACCTTATAATACGCTCGATACGTTATCTAATAGTATGCCAAAATTAAAAAAACAAATTTTGCGTATGATGAGCACTGAAATTCGTGAAGATCATGAAATGCTAACATTACTTAACCGTAAAAATGCGGAACAACGCCTTGCCACCTTCTTTAGTACTTTAAGTAGTCGCTATCATGCGCGTGGTTTATCGGCCTCTGAATTTCGTTTGTCTATGACACGTAATGATATTGGTAACTATATTGGTTTAACCGTAGAAACCATAAGTCGTTTACTTAACCGCTTCGATAAAAATGGCTTAATTGCCGTTAATGGTAAACTTATTACCATCGTAAATATTGAAAAATTAAATGAGTGTGCCGCGCTTTAAAATATAAATCCAGCGTTTTCTCACGACTTTATTATTCAACAATTTACCGCTATGCTTAACATAATATAGTTTATAAAAAATGATAATAATTTGATTTAAAACAAGTATTATCTTTTCAAAATAGATTATTGTTAATATATTAAGCAAGGTTATTAGCTGTGTGGTTTGGCCTAATACAAGCAGGCAAAGATAAGGAATTAACTATGGAAAAGTATCAAAAAATACTCGCAATTGTTGACCCAACAACAGAAGATCAAAAAGCGTTAAAGCGAGCAATAGAATTAGCACGTAAAACGGGTGCAAGTATCACTGCATTTTTGACCATATATGACTTCTCTTATGAAATGACTACAATGCTTTCAGGCGATGAACGCGAAGCTATGTGCAAATCGGTTATTAATGATCGTACACAATGGTTAGAGTTTATGATTGCTGACCTAGATGTTTCTGGTATTACTGTTGATTGTAAAGTTATTTGGCATAACCGCCCTTTTGAGCAAATAATCGCACAAGTTATTGATCATGGTTATGATATTGTCATCAAAGGGACTCATCAACACGATAAATTAAAGTCCGTTATATTTACCCCAACCGATTGGCATATTTTACGTAAATGCCCTTGCCCTGTACTGCTAGTGAAAGAACATTTATGGCCTGAAGACGGCAATATTATTGCTGCATTAAACATTGGCAGCGAAGAAGAAGAACATAAAGCCTTAAACGATAAAATAACGGCAGAAGCCAAACAGTTAGCCAAAGTAATGAAAGCAAACTTACACTTGGTAAATTCGTTTCCAGGCACTCCGGTAAATATCGCCATAGAGATTCCAGAGTTTGATGCTAATGATTATAACCTTGCTATGCTCAAGCATCATGAAGAGGCCATGTTAGAGCATGCAGCCGCTTTTAATATCACTGAGGATTTCACTCATATAAAAGAAGGGTTACCTGAAGATATTATTCAAAGTGTTGCTGAAGAAATAGATGCGGAACTTGTTATTTTAGGCACTATAGGTCGCACAGGCTTATCTGCCGCGCTAATCGGCAATACCGCTGAACATGTTATTGATCGACTAAATTGTGATGTACTCGCTTTAAAACCTGAAGGTTATGTTTCTCCTTTGGATGTTAAATAAAGCTACTGAAGTTCATTACTTATAAAAATGCGTCATCCACTGATAATACAGTTCTTTGGTTGACGTTTTTTCTCAGCACTTCACATTTAGCACTTCATATTTAGCTTTAGCAGCTGACTTCTAGCAACTTGTACACAGCACATTACTCCTAGTAATACCAATTGATTTAATGAATCGGTCAATTTTAAACGAGGATAAATTTTCAGTAGCAAGGCGCTTGATTGAGCAATAGCAGGCTATTGGGATTGAAAGCAACGTAGATACTGGATATTTAAACCGCTTTCGAATGATCGATTGTTTATATCAATTGGTATAAACCGCACTTATATCTTGTTTACTTACAAATTGTACGTGAATTAACTTCACTTATTAGACGCTGTTTTTTCTACTATTTGTCTTCGAATATATTTTACGTTATAACTATAATTTACCGTTCCCGTTAGGGTTTTAGCGTTGCAGATAAAAAAGCCACTTACTCATATTCTTTATTGCATCAGTACTTTGTTAATAATGCCTATATTGCTTTTACAAGCAGTATGGGTTCGCGTTAGTATGATAAAGCTACCTGAAGCATTAGGTGAGCGTTCAGGCACTGCAGGTAGTGGTAAGAAGATTAACTTATTAATTATAGGTGATTCTGCCTCGGCCGGTGTTGGCACAAAAGCACAAAAAAATGCCTTATCAGGTCAGTTAGTAGCGAACCTTGCGACTAACAACACCGTTAATTGGCAACTAGTGGCGACTACAGGCTTAACATCAACAGCTTTAATAAGTGAAATTGAGAATATCAAAAACCAAAGATTTGACTTTGTTCTAGTATCTATTGGTGTAAACGATGTTACTGGCTTAACAAAGCAGCACCAATGGGTTAGTAATATCAAGACTATTGTAGACTTATGTAACGTCAAATTTGATAACCCAAAAGTTTTGATGACAGCGATACCTCCTATGCACTTGTTTACTGGCTTACTGCAACCATTAAGGTGGTGGTTAGGGTTAAGAGCAAAAAAACTTAATGAGTTAATGACTTTAACTTCAACAGATTATAATCAATGCAGCGTGCTAACCATTAACATGCCTTTTGCGCCACAATATTTAGCTCAAGATGGTTTTCATCCATCATCGCTTGCTTATTCTGTTTGGGCGGAACAAGTAGCAAAGGCATTAAAAACATCAGCATAAATTAGATAAAAAATTTCATTAAGTTCAACTTTGTTCAAACCGTTAGTTCCGCTATACTACGCGCCAATATTTATCAGGAAATTATTATGAGCGCAGTTTTAACATCAGCCCTAACGCCAAGCCAAAACACTCAACTAGACAAGCTTGAAAAGCGTCTTCGCCGTCATGTTGGTCAAGCCATTGCTCAATATAATATGATTGAAGATGGCGATAAAATCATGGTCTGTGTGTCGGGTGGCAAGGACAGCTATGCCATGCTTGAGATATTAATGCGTTTAAAAGAGTCAGCCCCGATTAATTTCGACTTAATTGCGGTAAACCTTGATCAAAAACAACCTGGGTTTCCTGAGCACATTTTACCAAATTACCTTGAATCAATAGGGGTGGCTTACAAAATTGTTGAAGAAGACACCTATGCAATCGTAAAAGAAAAAATCCCTGAAGGTAAAACCACTTGTAGCTTATGCTCTCGCTTACGCCGTGCATTATTGTACAAAGCCGCTAAAGCATTAGGTGCCACTAAAATTGCACTTGGCCATCATCGTGACGACATGGTAGAAACATTAATGCTGAATATGTTTTACGGTGGTAAGTTAAAATCAATGCCCGCTAAGCTAGTATCTGACAACGGTGAACATGTTGTTATTCGCCCTTTAGCATTCTGTAAAGAACAAGAGCTTATTCAGTATGCGGCATTAAAACAGTTTCCGATTATTCCTTGTAATTTGTGTGGTTCACAGCCTAACTTACAACGTCAAAACATCAAGGCAATGTTGCAAGACTGGGATAAAAACCACCCAGGACGTATAGAGTCAATGTTTACTGCTATTAAAAATGTTGTTCCTTCACATTTATGTGACAGTGAACTTTTCGACTTTAAAGGCATTAACGCAAACTCTGGCATTATTGATGGCGGCGATACCGCTTTTGATCAAGAAACATTCACGCCAGCAGCGCCAGAAAAAACAGCCGTGAGTATACAAGCTGCAGATTTATTAAACGTAACTGAAATTAAGTAAGCTCAACGATTTATCAACAAATTATCTTTGATAACGTCAAGTAACTTATAATATTTTCTGACAACCACATGAGCTTAGTTAACCTGAACTCTGGATAATGAGTGCTTGATACTCAAGTGAATCAAAAGCTTAGGTGGTAAAGCAAATGCTATAGCAAGGTGAACATCACGAATAGACACCATCAATGCTTCATTTTATGCCATTTCCAAGGCAAAACGTTTATGAATAGCGCGCTATTTATCGACGTTTTAACGCAGGTAATGGCTTAAAAGGGAGCATTGAGCAAGTGCTGCTTATCCAGAGTTCAGGTTAGTTAGCAATATTAAACTTAACTTACGATTAATAATTTAATTTTTTAGTCTAGGTAAGGCTAGGAAAAGACTGAATTTTATATTCGGCTCTGACTAATTATGTAAAACTCGCCGTTCGGTATTGCATTTATTGCGAACGGCATAACCATTTATAGCGACCACAGTTTTATAATGGTTAGAAGCTTTACATGGGAAACATTAATGATTTTGTTTAATCGTTGCTCCAAAGTAAGGTCGATTATGGCGGATCATTTCTGTCAGTTCTAACACATAATCAGCACCACGTTCAGAATATGCGGTTAATCCTGTTGCCAGTATTTCGGGCACTAAGGGTTGGTTTTGTTCTCGTAACTGGCCACGAATAACTCTAAATACGCTATAAGCACGATGAGTATTAATGTTATGTAAATAACGCTCAACGCCTTGTTTTACCGAGCTGTATGCCGCTACTTCATGTGCGGCACCGGAGTTACGGCTATTTGGTACCATGCCACAGCCCTCGCTATAACACCAAACACCGAAAAAATTCAAACCAATTCTAGCAAATCGAGAAGTACCCCACGCAGACTCATTGGCTGCTTGCACTAAAACAAGCGCTTGCGGGATCACATCGACTTTAAGTTGAAGTTCGTAAAGCTGCTTTAATAGTGAAAACTTTTTACTGACCTTATAATCGTTGACTAACTTAGCCACTAACGCTTCATCTTCAACACTGAAGGGTTGTTCTAAAGTTAACTGCTCGATTAAACGTTCTACCTCTGCACGCTTAGCCAATATTTTTTTATTTTCGGCAGTAACTGCAGGTTTAATAAAGGCAAAAAATTTACGCTTTTTCTCTTTTACATCGCGGATCTTAGCAAAGTTGGGTAACTTAACATCATGCAGAGGCTTCTCTGCCTTCTTAACCACTTTTTTAATGACTTTTTTCGGGACTGTTTTTTCTTCCGAGCTAATAATACTGATTTCTTCTAGCTTTAAAAAACTAAAAGGTGCCACTAGTCCTGCGCCTAACAGCACTAAACATATAAACCCTAAAATATTTTGTTTTTTAATGTTTACCAAAACAATTACTCCTTGTGCACCTATTTTTAGTATAGAGCATGTTCGACTTTACTCTATCGTAAGAAGCGATTGTTCTAAGCTGAAAATGTGTCATTTATATTATTACTTTTTTGTGCATCGGCTTGTATTTGTAAACCAAATATTTCGCGATATAAAATTCCTTTCACATTGTAAAAAAGCGGCGCTAAATAAGCCAAACAGAAAAGAAAAAATGCGATAGCAACAAAACCTAACTCTGAAGCACCTGCGGCGGCTACAGGTAAAGCGGCAACCATGACAGCCAAGGCTAGAATTAAGTAAATTGAAAATATTTTAAACCATTGAAAACGTGTAGCCTGAATGCTTACCGTTATGGCTTTTAACGGTGACATTTGCTTTTCTACCACTAAAGGTAAAACTAACGATAATGCCACAGCTAAAAATATACCGGGTATATAGAACAAAGCTAAACCCATAGTAACTAAAGTAGAGGTGAGTAAGGCGCTAACCGCCACCCAACTGCCGCGTTTTAAAAAACCAAAAATCAATTTTGGTTTGGTTTCCAAACCAACAGAGTGAAATACGCCCATCATTTCTACACCAACAATAAAGGGGTAAACCACTAAAGTAACGATAATATTAAGTAAAGTGGCAGACTGCTGGTCTTGAATCGCCACTTCTATACCACCGAGTTGACTACTGACTATAATCGACACTAACATACCGATAACAAGGCAAGTCAGTAGCCCTAAATTAATCGACATGCGTGACTTTAAGGTTAATTGCCATGCTTCTTTTAATATTGCTACTACATCAAGAGAATATTCACCTTTTACAGCTTCTTCAACGCTACCACCAACTTTTACAACAGGAAGTTTTTCCACAAAAATATACCTAATGAGTAAGCGCACAAGTGACGCTTATATCTAAATTGTTGCCAGTATATCGTAATTCAAAGTACGGTGTGAATAGCAAAGAAAAGTTATTAGCAATATGAAAACTAAGCAGGATTTTTAAGTTGATTTAATCTTTGCTAACTATTGCTAATTTTATGTAGTAAAGACTGAAAATATTCTGCTCCCATTTTTTCAGCTAAGGCAATATTATTTTCAGGAATAGCTTCAGGGTTTTTATATACACTGAGCACGCGTTCCATGCTTTGCTCGCGAATTAAGTGCAATGTAGGGTATGGAGAACGGTTGGTATAGTTACTGGCATCATCGTAATCAGCATCAGCAAAGCAGTATTCTGGATGAAAGGTCGCTATTTGAAATATCCCTTCAAAGCCATGTTCAACAATAAGGTCATTGCTGTCATCAACCAAATCAAGAAAACGGTTAAAATCTCTAAAACCATCACTGTAAATTAACAAACTTGTTTCAATGGCTGGATTATCATTTAAGTAATGGCATTGCGCTAAAAACTCAACTAAAGCAGTTTTTAGCTGTGCTTTCTCACTTACATGATAATGAATGGTTTGGTTTACAAACTCTTTCTTAGCAAATGGGCAGAAGTTCAGGTTGATAATAACCTGAGTTAACCATTGCTTGGTTTGCTCTATTTCATGTATTACCGTCATAACATTTTACTCAATTTTTCTCTTTCTTTATTCATACTGATTAGCAAGTCGTAGTAGAGCTATTCACTGTTGTCTGATTGTTGTAATTGCCACATTCTATAATAATGACCTTTTTCAGTGATTAAATGCTGGTGTGTACCCTGCTCGACAATTTCACCTTGTTGCATAACAATAATATTATCAGCATCGACAATAGTTGATAAACGATGTGCAATAACCAAGCTAGTTCTATGTTCAGCAACTTCTTTAATGGCACGTAATATGGCTTGTTCTGACTGGCTATCAAGTGAAGATGTTGCCTCGTCGAACACTAAAATTTTCGGGTTCTTCAAAATAGTACGCGCAATAGCAACTCGTTGTTTTTCACCTCCTGATAACTTTAAGCCACGCTCTCCAACTATAGTTTCAACGCCTTCAGGTAATCTTGAAACAAAGTCAGATAAATGTGCTAGTTTAAAGGCATTATGTACGTTTTCAGCACTTGCCTCTGGTGCTCCATATTGTACATTTTCAAAAAGCGTATCATTAAATAACACGGTATCTTGTGGCACTATGCCAATATTTTTTCTTAATGAGTGCTGTGTAACGAGACGAATATCTTGTCCATCTACGGCTATTTTACCGCTGTCACAATCGTAAAACCTAAATAACAACTTCACTAGTGTTGATTTTCCAGAGCCACTTTCACCTACTACAGCAACCTTTTGCCCTGCTTTTATGGTAAACGATATGTTTTTAATAATAGGCCTTTTAACATTATAGGCGAACGATACATCTTCAAATTTAATTTCCGCCTGCGTTAGGTTTAATTCGCTAGCCTGTGCATTGTCTTCTACTTTAGGTTTTCTTAGCATCAGATCAAACATTTGCTCTATATTGGCTAATGAACCTTTAATTTCACGGTAAACAAAACCTAGAAAGTTCAACGGAATAAATAGCTGCATCATAAAAGCATTGATCAAAACAAAGTCACCTAAAGTCATTTCCTCGTGGGTTACTTGGTAGGCAGCTAAAGCTAACATTGCGGTCATTGCACACGATATAATCAACGCTTGGCCACCATTTAGGGCAAATAAAGATAAACGATTCTTCATTTTTGCCTGTTCCCAGTTAGCTAATTGGCTATCGTAAGATTTTGCTTCAAAGTCTTCATTAGTAAAATATTTAACGGTTTCATAATTTAGTAGGCTGTCAATTGCACGCGTGTTACTCGATGAATCTGCCTTGTTGGCTTCTCTTATAAAACGAGTTCGCCAGTCTGTTGCATACACTGAATAAGCAACATACAACACGATAGAAGATAAGGTAATGAGCGCAAACCAAATACCATAGTTAAAAAATAAAATCCCCACGACCATGGTTATTTCTATTAAGGTGGGAATAATATTAAAGACCATAAAGCGCATTAAAAAATTAATGCCGGTGGTACCTCGATCTATATCACGCGATAAGCCACCCGTTTGACGATTCAAATGAAAGTCTAAATCTAATTTGTGTAGATGTTGAAAAACTTTTAAACCAATACGTCGGATTGCCCGTTCGGTAACTCGACCAAATAAAGTGTCACGAATTTCGGCAAAAAGTACGATGGTTAATCTGACCAAGCCGTATGCCCCAACTAATGCAAATGGCACAAGGTAAATACGGTTTTCTTGTTGTTTATCTAAAATATCAACAATGTCTTTAAGAATAAATGGCAGGTAAACACTGGCTACTTTGGTTAACACTAAACAAGCTAAGGCAAAAAATATACGCGCCTTAAATTCAAATAAATAAGGCAATAGCAATTTAACTACATGCCAATTAAAAGTAGTAACTTCATGTTCGCTATGATGTGATGATCTGCGCATTTTTGTGGTTAACTTCCAAGTGAATTTAATGTGACTTAACGATTTTACGTCACGCTATATTATCACTGTTAGGCAATTAATAATTTAAAACCTAACACTGACTTAGTTTTTTTGCGCTGAATTTTGTCATTAATTGTGCTAACGTAACACTATATTTTCCATCGGGTAACTTATCATTATGTTGACGGTATTTAACAATATTATTGATCGTTGCTTTTTCACGGTTACATTTATTTTAGGTGTGCAGCTGCCTGAGTTTATGCAGCAATATCAACAACGCCTTGGTGGTCATTTAGCCGAAGCTCAATCGCAACTTGCTCAATTTGAAGTAATAGCACAGCAACACTTTGACGGCAGTTTAGTCACGATGATTGCACGCTATAAAGAAAATACTGAAGCTTCAATTATCAGCACGGGCGAGTTAATTGAACATTTATCTTTACGTGTGGACTACTTAGCAAATCATTTAACGCAAATATCTCAATCAGATTATCTCAACAGTGTATACCAAATTATTTGGCATTTAGACAAGCAAATAGCTTCAGGGACCGCTGAGAACTTTTCAATGGCTATTCCACTTGAGTTAAATGCTATTGCGACAGGTGCGACACTGGCAATTGGGGCATTGTTACTTAAAGAGCTTACTATTTTTGCAGTTAAACTCCCTTTCAAAGAAAAAAAAGAAAAACCTATTCAACCCTAATCAACGGTTAATACTAACTTGATTAATTAAGCGTTCAACTTTTACATTAAGTAAAAGTCAGCAGCTAATTCATTAACTTGGCATCACATTTACATTTGCAAAAAATAAGCAATAAAAAAGGTTGCCTAAGCAACCTTTTTTATTACTGTACTAACTACAAAACTGACTTGCTAACTTATACCAATTGAAATAAATAATCGATAATTTTAAGGCGGTTTAAATCGCCAATAACTGCGTTGCTTTCAATCCCAATAGCTCACTATAACTCAATCAAACGCCTTGCCTGCAGGGATGCAGGTACTTATGTTTAGTCTGGAACAATAAACATGTATTATTGAACAATTTATCCTCGCTTAAAATTGGTCAATAACTTATTACATTTGGTATTATTCGCTATTACCGTCTTCTACGCGACTTTTAAGTTTTTGGCCAGGTCGAAAAGTTACTACTTTACGCGCTGAAATTGGAATATCTTCACCTGTTTTAGGGTTACGACCAGGACGTTCACTTTTAACACGTAGGTCGAAATTACCAAAACCAGACAATTTAACTTGCTCGCCTGATTCTAAGGTTTCGCGAATTTCTTCAAAAAACACTTCAACCATATCTTTTGCGTCACGCTTACTTAGCCCGACTTTTTCAAATAAATGTTCTGCTACTTCTGCTTTTGTTAGCGCCATTATTTAATCCCTCAGAGATGCATTTAGTTCAGTTTTTAAGGTATCAACCACTCGGTCAACTACGTCAGTGATATCCTTTTCTTCTAAGGTTTTATTATTATCTTGCAATGTCATTGCTATTGCTAAGCTCTTAAAACCAGATTCTATACCATTACCTTGGTATACATCGAACAAGTTTAGATCAACTAAATAATTTCCGCCAACCTTTTCAATAAGTTGTAGTACTTTATTTGCACTAACTTGCTCATCTACCACTACAGCTATGTCACGTCTATTCGCCGGAAAGCGAGATATGTCGCGTGCTTGAGGGATATTTTGTGTACAAACTTCGCTCAATAAAAGTTCAAAAACTAATGTGCGTCCATTAAGGCCTAATTTTCGTTCTAATTCAGGATGTAAGGCACCAACATGACCAACCAGTACACCATTTTTATGAATAGCGGCGGTTTGCCCTGGATGTAAAGCGTCAATTTCTGCCTTTGAAAAAATAAAGTCACTTTCGTTATTCGTTAATCCTAGCAATGCTTGTACATCAGATTTAATGTCGTAAAAGTCTGAAGCTGCTTTTTCAATATCCCAATGTTCTTCACTGCGTTGGCCGCTAAGAACACCTGCAATCATGTTGTCTTGGCGAACGCCATTTTCTACACTGTTATCTGGAATAAAACGCAAACCAGTTTCGAATAAACGTACACGCGCTTGTTGACGATTTTGATTATAGGCAACCGATTGTAATAATCCCGTCCATAAACTTACACGCATTTCTGACATTTCAGAAGAAATAGGATGCGGCAAAGTCATGGTCGCTTGACCCGGGTGCAATTGCGCTTGTACTTTTGGATCTACAAAACTATAAGTTATCGCTTCCTGGTAACCACGATTAACTAAAACGTTACGTAATTTACTTACCGGCAACTGCGCTTCTTTTTGCTCACGCATCGCTAACGTTGCTTTTGGCGAAACATTAGGAATATTGTTATAACCAAATATGCGAGCAACTTCTTCAATTAAGTCAACTTCAATACTGATATCGAAACGATATGCTGGTACAACAACAGTCCACACTTTGTCTTGTTCTGTTCCGCTTTCAGTAACGTTAAAGCCTAATCGCGTTAATATATCGCTAACGGTAGCATCTTTAATATGATGACCAATACGAGCATCTAACTTTGCTCTACGCAGTGTTACTGTTTTTTCAGCTGGAATATTATCTTTTGAAACGGCTTCAACGATAGGTCCGGCTTCACCGCCAACAATCTCAAGCAATAATTGTGTAGCACGTTCCATAGCATCATGCTGAAGTTGTGGATCAATACCACGTTCATAACGGTGCGATGCATCAGTATGTAAACCATATTGACGTGCTTTACCTAAGATAGCTAAAGGTGCAAAAAAAGCACTTTCTAAGAAAATATCTTTTGATTCGCTAGTAACACCTGATGCTAAACCACCAAAAATACCCGCCATTGCTAATGCTTTTGTGTTATCAGCTATTACTAAGGTTTGTGTTGATAATGTAACTTCATTACCATCTAACAAGGTTAGTTTTTCTGCTTCATTAGCGAAACGTACGTTAATGCCACCTTCTATTGCTGATAAGTCAAAAGCATGCATTGGGTGGCCTTGTTCAAGCAATACATAGTTAGTTACATCAACCACAGGATCAATTGAACGCGTACCACAACGACGTAGCTTCTCAACCATCCATAAAGGTGTTTGTGCCTCGATATTAATATTCTTAATTACACGACCTAAATAGCGTGGGCAAGCAGCTTCAGCTGACAATGTAATTTCAAGCGTGTCTTCAATCGTTGGAGATACTGGCGTTATTTCAGGTTCGGTTACACTTAAACTATTTAATACACCTACTTCACGTGCTAAACCTTTAAGGCCTAAGCAATCGCCACGGTTAGCAGTTAAGTCCACATCAATGGTTACATCGTTAAGATCAAGGTACTCACGAACACACTTTCCAATAGGCGCATCGTTTGCTAATTCCATGATGCCATTAGAGTCTTCAGATAAACCAATTTCAGACTCACTACACAACATTCCGTGTGATGGCACACCGCGAAGCTTTGCTTTTTTGATTTTAAAATCGCCCGGTAATACAGCACCAACAGTGGCAACGGCTACTTTTAAACCTAAACGACAATTTTTAGCGCCACAAACAATATCGACTAACTCACCGTCATTAAAGTCTGGGCCTAAGTTAATTTTTGTTACTTGTAATTTGTCTGCGTCTGGATGAGGGCCACATTCAACCACTTCACCAATTAACACACCGGTAAATTCACCCGCTACAGGTTCTACGGCGTCAACTTCTAGACCAGCCATGGTAATTTGATATGCTAATTCATCTGAAGATATAGCAGGATTAACCCACTCACGTAACCAAGATTCACTAAATTTCATTATATGGCTTTCCTACTTGAACTGTTTTAAGAAGCGAAGATCATTTTCAAAGAATGAGCGTAAGTCATTTACGCCGTAACGTAACATGGTTAATCGCTCAACCCCCATACCGAAAGCGAAGCCGGTATAAACTTCAGGGTCAATACCAACGCTGCGCAGTACATTTGGATGCACCATGCCACAGCCTAATACTTCTAACCATTTGCCATTTTTGCCCATAATGTCGACTTCAGCAGAAGGTTCAGTAAATGGGAAATATGATGGGCGGAAGCGAATTTCTACTTCTTCTTCAAAAAAGTGATGTAAAAAGTCATGCAACACACCTTTTAAATGCGTAAAACTTACGTCTTTATCAACCATTAAGCCTTCAACTTGATGAAACATTGGCGTATGTGTTTGGTCATAATCGTTACGATAAACTTTACCAGGAGAAATAATACGCAAAGGTGGCTGTTCTTTTTCCATGGTACGTATTTGTACACCAGACGTTTGCGTACGAAGCACTAACTTAGGGTTAAAGTAGAACGTATCGTGATCTTGACGTGCAGGATGATGTTCAGGAATATTTAAAGCATCGAAGTTATGAAAGTCGTCTTCAACTTCTGGGCCTTGTTTAACAGAGAAACCTAAATCACCGAAAAAGCTTTCAATTCTTTCGATTGTACGTGTTACTGGGTGCAATCCACCTAACTCATCACCACGACCAGGCAATGTTACATCGATAGATTCAGCAGCAAGTTGTTGCTTGATAACAGCGGCACGTAATAATTCACCACGTTCAGTCAACAATTTTTGTACTTGCTGTTTAGCGATGTTAATCACTTGACCCGCTTTGGGCTTTTCTTCTTTTGGTAACTTGCTTAGGCCTTTCATTTGCTCAGTGAACAAACCTTTTTTGCCTAAGAAATTAACGCGAACTTGGTCAAGTTCTGCAGGATCAGTCGCCGCTGCAATTGCTTGTTCTGCCTGCAATATAATATCGTCTAAATTCATGAGTTCCTCTAAAGCGTGTTCAAAGCGCCCATAGTTTTAGTACAAAAATATAGGGCATTAACATCGGCCTAATTTGGCCTTTAGCTAGACTTTTTCGATTAATAAAATGGTGAACGATTTTACACAAAAAATTAACGTTAGAGTAGAGTAAATATACGTTTTTCAAGAAATATCACCGCTAATTACTAATTAAATGCCATTGAGATAATAAATTATTAAATTACTTACCTATAAATAGTGATTAAACACTACAATAAATATTTAACCGTGTTATTTCAGATAAAAAAATGGCTTCAAATTCTGAAGCCAATTTTTGTTTTAATCTTATTTAACCTGAACTCTGGATAATGAGTGCTTGATACTCAAGTGAATCAAAAGCTTAGGTGGTAAAGTAAATGCTATAGCAAGGTGAACATCACTAATTTACACCATCAATGCTTCATTTTATGCCATTTCCAAGGCAAAACGTTTATGAATAGCGGGCTATTTATCGACGTTTCAACGCTGGTAATGGCTTAAAAGGGAGGATTGAGCAAGTACTGCTTATCCAGAGTTCAGGTTATTTATTTTCAAGATTATTAATATCGTTAGCACACTCAATTACATGTTATAGCCAACTTCATCATGCTCAGTTAAATCTAATCCGGTAGTTTCTTGCTCTTTTGAAACCCTTAACCCTTTGGTCATTAACGCTACTACTTTAAACAGAATGTAAGATACAACAGCGGTATAAACAATTGTAGAACCTATGCCAATTAACTGTACGGTTACTTGCCCAAGCATAGTTGTAATACCCTCTGCGTAACCGAAGCCACTAAACGCACCTAGTTCTGTAGAAGCAAATACACCGGCCAACAAAGTACCTAATATGCCACCTATACCATGAACAGGAAACACATCTAACGAGTCGTCAATTTTAAGCTTCTGTTTAATATAAACTGTTGAGTAAAAACAAATAATACCCGCAGAAATACCAATAATTAACGCACCACCAGGGCCAACAAAACCTGACGCTGGTGTAATAGTACCTAAGCCAGCAACCATACCGGTTACCGCTCCAAGTACACTTGCTTTACCAAATTTTTTCCATTCAATTGCAGCCCAAGTTAAGGCACCAGCAGAGGCGGAAAGATGAGTAACTAGCATTGCCATCGCAGCATCTCCATTAGCTGCTAAAGCACTACCACCATTAAAACCAAACCAACCAACCCATAACATACCTGCGCCAGTCACTGTCATCGTTAAGTTATGCGGTAGCATAGGTGTTTTTGGAAAACCGTGACGAGGACCAAGTACTACTGCGGCAACAAGCGCTGCAACACCAGCAGTAATATGTACCACAATACCACCAGCAAAATCATAAACGCCCATTTGTGCAAGCCATCCGCCGCCCCAAACCCAATGAGTAACCGGTGCGTAAACAATTAGAAGCCACAAGCCTGAAAATAACAATACGGCAGAAAACTTCATACGCTCGGCATAGGCACCAATAATAAGTGCAGGTGTTATTACCGCAAAGGTCATTTGAAATAACATAAACAAGCTTTCAGGAATATCTCCTGCTAGCGTTTCTTTTGTCATGCCAACCATTAACACTTTACTAAAGTCGCCTATCCAAGCATTACCTTCACCAAAAGCTAAACTGTAGCCAACAATAAACCATAATATTGATGAAACACCTGCAATGGCAAAACACTGCATTAAAATTGAAAGTATATTTTTACGACGAACTAAACCGCCATAAAAAAGCGCTAAACCTGGTAAGGTCATCAATAAAACTAATGCGGTTGAAGTTAATACCCATGCGGTATTCGCACTGTTAAGTGTTGCCTCTTGTGCATAGCTAGGTAAAGAAACCAGTAAGGCGATAAGTGTGATTAATATTTTATTCATTTTTACATCCACTATTTAAATCTATTTGCTATATGTACTCTTTAGTCGAGTTTGTTATTACTTCTACATGAACTAGCTAGTATTAAATAGCGTCGTCGTCTACTTCTCCGGTTCGAATACGAGTAATATTCTCAATATTGGTGACGAAAATTTTACCATCACCAATTTTTCCGGTTTGAGCCGAGCTAACAATAGTGTCAATAACACGCTCAGCAAAATCGTCTTTAACTGCAATTTCAAACTTAATTTTTGGTAGAAAATCTACTGAGTATTCAGCGCCACGATAAAGCTCAGTGTGGCCCTTTTGACGACCAAAGCCTTTTACTTCTGTTACTGTCATACCATCTAAACCAATTTCGTTTAGAGCTTCACGGACATCATCCATTTTGAAGGGCTTAATAATTGCGGTTATTAGTTTCATTCGATCACCTTTAGTGCATTCATAGTTAATTTATTTTTTATTATTTCCTAACACTAAGCACCATTTATGCCCAACTTAAAAAGTACAACTATAATAATAACTTAAGGAAAATCCGCTTGATTTTAATAAAGAACAACGAACCAATATGGTGCAAAAGAAAAACAAAAAGGCGCCATGTTGGTGCGAAAAAACTATCTTGCTACTGAATGGGGCAACAATGTAAATGCTAAGCTAGTTATATGGGCTAGGAATGTATACGGATAAATAAGCATATAGTCATAAAGCTCTAAAGCCCTAAACCATATATAACCTGAACTCTGGATAAGCAGCACTTGCTCAATGCTCCCTTTTAACCCATTGCCTGCGTTAAAGCGTCAATAAATAGCTCGCTATCCATAAACATTTTTCTTGGGCAATGCCATAAAATGAAGCATTAATGGTGTCTATTTGTGATGTTCACTTTGCTATAGCATTTACTTTACCACCTAAACTTTTGATTCACTTGAGTATCAAGCACTCATTACCCAGAGTTCAGGTTATATAAAAAAGCCCCGCTAATGCGAGGCTATTTTCAATACAAGTGTATTAACTTACTTAGGGTTTATCCGCTAGGTTTTCGTCTGCTTTGCATACAATGCAAATTAACTTTTTATCTTCGTCGTCTTCTACGTGGTGCTTTTAAGGCCTCATCTTCAGCGCTAACAGCTTCAGTGGCTGGCTGTTTAACATCCTCATTTTTGTTATCTTTTTCTATGATATCAGTAAAAATATTCTTGGAAGTTACAGGTTCTTCTTTAGTAAAAACAGATTTGAAGATATTTTTCACACCAGACTCAAGTTTAGACTGTAGGTTGTGATTCTTATCATCGTTTTCTTCTGTCGTCAGATTACTTGGGTTGGCCACATTAGCTGTTTTCTCTTTACCCTCAAACTGAGCTTCAACGGTAGGTTCTTTTACTGCCACAGGCTTAGCTTTATCATTAGATGCTTTTACGGCTTCTACTTGTTCACTTGCTTGCTCTTTTGTAACGCCAGCTTCTTCTGTAGATGTATTATTGTTATTGTTTGAGTCACTTGGGCGCGTATTAACCTTTTTAATATCAACGCGTTTAGGTGCACGAGTACTAATAACCTTAGCCGTTGGTACTTTTTTCACTTCAGGCGCTACTTTGCTATTATCTTTTTGCTCTGTAGTGTCTTCAGCCTTTGAGTTTTTTTCAGCTTCTGTAGGTTGCTCAACCTTTGTAACTTTAGTTGATTCAGCTTTTTGTTCAGGCTTTGTATTTTTTACGGTTTCAGATTTTTGCTCAGGCTTTGCACTTTTTTCGGTTTCAACTTTAACTGTGTCTTTTGATACTAATTGAATTGACGGTGCATTAGTTTTCGTTTTTTGAGCTTGCTGTGGCACAACAGTGCTTTTTACTGACTTAGTCGACACCTTTTCATTAAATTCATTTACAACTGTGTCTAGCTTTGTTTGAGATAAATTAACTACCTGCTTAAGATTATTTAATTTTGCTTCCAAAGCTAAATATTGCTGTTCAACATCATTAATATTGCCCTTCATTTCAGGACTTAATGACGCCGTTAGCTTTTTATAATTTTCAATCTCTTGTGCAAAGAGTGATGCATTATCTTCACTATCAGTAAGTTTCTTGTTCATTTCATCAAAGTATTGATTCAGCGTTTGTTCTTTCGAAAAAAACTCATCAATAATGACTTGTGGTATTTGGGCGCTGTTTTCAGGCTCGGGTAATAATGCCTGAAATTCACTTATACTATGAACGGGTAACCATTGTGTGTAACTAGCCTGCCAAGCATAAGCATCTTGATTTTCTACAACATATTTTTTTGCTTCGGCAATTGCTAGAGGTTCAGTTACTTTACCATTTTTTGAAAAAATCCATGTATTCATTATTTATTCTTCTTTTTATTGAAATTACATTTAACGAACAAAAGTATAAACGTACTTATTTAATTTAGTTTAGTTTTAATCGCCAGGTTTTGTTGTAGCGCAGCAAATTGCTGTTCAATATTAGCAATAACCGAACTTACTTCACTATTTAAGCTCTGGGTTAATTCTAGATAACGATTTAATTCTACTGACACCTCAGAAATATCATCACTAATTGGCGTAAGTTCCGAGTCTAGTTTATCTAACTGAGTCAACATTTGACGCTCTTCTTCTACAAAAGCTAACCTTAACTCTTCAGGAATATCGAGTGGAGGAGGAGGAATATCAGCAGCAACATTAAAATGGCTAATTTGATTGACCGGTGTCCAGTGCGAATATAACGGCTGCCATGCATATAGATATGGATTAGTTGCCACCAATGCCTGTGCTTCAGTTAAATCAAAAGGACCTTTAATTTTCCCATTATCGAGCAGAAACCATTTATTCATTATTATTACCTTTTATTATTATTATTTAACTCATTAATCAATCACAAAGTATAGCCAAGTGTTACTACATTGATAAGGTAGGTTTATCCATATTCATAAAAAGTTGAATGGCATTTTGTATTTGCTGGCTTAGATTTTCGTGATCATCCACGAAAGCGACTCCAACACCGGCATCATTACCATTTTGAGAATTTTGAGGAGTTACCCACCCTACTTGAGCTTTAACACAAATTGACTCTAGTGAATCAGGGAGACTAACGTAAAGGTTGATCGGTGTTCCTAAATCATACTCATCATCAGTACGAAAAAACAAACCACCATGCTTGAAAAAAGGCATATAAGAATCATAAAGATCTGCGTTATCATGATATTCTAATAAAATACTTTCCATTATTTATCGACTTCCCTCTTACCACTGTATTAATTTAGCTAAAAACTATAATTATTATTTTATTAATACACATCATTTAACTACCCTTGTGAATCAGTGTCAAGTTCCTTAAAACTTAATTAAATAACATGTACAAGATATTATCATCAAAATTTACTGATAAAAAAGCCCCGCTGTTACGAGGCTGTTTTAGTATATTGGTATCACGATTAATTAACACTCAAGCCTAATCAATCAGTTGATATTCATCACGTAAAATATCAATAATTTCTTGTTTCGGATTTTGCGATAAAACAATTTTTTCGCCAATGACTTTCTCTGCAATGGCAAGGTAAGTTGCCGATAGAGACATTAGCACAGCTGCAGGTAGTTCGTTATCGCGAGCAAGCGCTTCACGCTCTTTCATTCGGTCTTTATTCAACAGAATATCAGGGTCTGGAAAGTGACTAAGAAGTAATTGGCGGAAGCCTTCTTTAGAGTTTTCAACAATTTTACCCGCACGATATTGTTCACCATCCCAAATGCGTGATGAATCTGGCGTGCCAACTTCATCCATATAAATAAGTTTGTCATTACCATTACGGTCTTTAACATAGCCAAATTCAAATTTGGTATCGACAAAAATTTGATCAATCTTAGCTAATGCATCAGAGATAACATCAAAGCCCTCTGTTAATAACTTTTCATATAAAGCTATATCTTCGGGTGATTTGAAGTTAAAAGCCGCAAAGTTATCTTCAATGTTTTTACGCGTAATATTAACATCGTCAACCGCTGGAACGCCTGGAATACCTTGCAAAATGCCTTTTGTAGACGGAGTTTGTAGCAGTGTTGGTAACTTACTGTCTTTTTCAAGCTCGTCGTTTAGCTCGATACCACAAAACTCACGCTCGCCTTTTGCATAAGAGCGCCACATTGAGCCAGTAATATATTGACGACAAATAGCTTCTATCATTACAGGCTTAGCTTTTTGTACGATCCAAACAAAAGGATGAGGAATATCGAGAATATGGCTGTCAGCTAAACCTTGCTCTTTAAATAGTTTAAACCAATGATTAGAAATAGCATTAAGTGCCGCACCTTTGCCCGGAACGCCTTTCATACCACCTTCGCCGTGCCAAATACAATCAAAAGCTGAAATGCGATCACTGATCACCATAATCGCTAGCGGTGTATCAAGTGCTACATCGTAATTTTTTTCTTCAATTAAACGACGGCTGTCATCTTCAGTTAACCAATATACAGAACGTACTTTGCCACTATGGACAGCAGCGCCAGTGCGGATAGGCAAATCGTTGTTTACCGCTAAAATTTGATCAGCAAGACTCATAATAAGACCTTTACTTCCTATAGTTAAATAAACGTTTAACTAAACGGGTTAATGTAAAAGTGCGTAACCCGCTTAATTAATCGCTCATGTCATAGCAACAATATTTCCTGACTTAGTAGTCAGTTTCTTAACATTTAAAAAAAGAAAAGGACGCCAGAGGCGTCCTTTTTTATCGAGCTAATATCTCAAACTTATGCTAAAGAAGCTTGCGCTTTTTCAACTAAGAATGTGAAAGCTGCTTTATCGTATACTGCAATGTCAGCTAGGATCTTACGATCGATTTCAATAGAAGCCTTTTTAAGACCATTAATGAAACGGCTGTAAGATAAACCATTTTGACGAGCTGCTGCGTTTATACGAGCAATCCAAAGTTGACGGAATTGACGCTTACGTTGACGACGGTCACGGTATGCGTATTGGCCAGCTTTAGTTACAGCTTGGAAAGCAACGCGATAAACGCGACTACGGGCACCGTAGTAACCTTTAGCTTGCTTTAGAACCTTTTTGTGACGTGCACGTGCTTGTACACCACGTTTTACTCTTGCCATTTTCTATTTCTCCTATTAACCGTGACGTAAAAGTTTTTTAACTGACTTAATGTCAGATGCGGCGATCATGCATTTAGCACGAAGATGACGCTTAACTTTAGTACGGCGTTTAGTCAAAATATGACGAAGACCGGCTTGTTTAAATTTATAGCCTGTGGCTGTCTGTTTAAAGCGCTTTGCAGCACCTTTATTGGTTTTCATTTTAGGCATGTTAATAACTCCGCATTGTTATGCCAAATATAAAGTAAACGAGGGCGAGAACTTCTCAGCGCTTAGTGCTTAAACTAAGATGTCGAATTCTACTTGTAGGCCTTGTCTACCAGCTTAAAGATAATAGCGGTGAGTTAATTATTCCGAAAAACAATTAACTACTTGTCAAACCGGGTACTATCTATTTTTTAGGGGCGAGAACCATCACCATTTGACGCCCTTCCGCTCTACGAGGGAAAAACTCGACTACAGTCAATTCTTCTAAATCGTTTTTAACGCGAGTTAGAATTTCAAGACCTAGTTCTTGGTGGGCCATTTCACGGCCACGGAAACGTAATGTTACCTTGACCTTGTCGCCGCCTTCTAAAAAGCGTTTCAGGTTGCGTAGTTTGACCTGATAATCGCCTTCATCTGTTCCAGGACGGAATTTAATTTCCTTAACCTGTATTTGTTTCTGGTTTTTACGTTGTTCTTTCTGTTCTTTAGCTTTTTCATAGATAAACTTACCGTAATCCATGACGCGACAAACAGGAGGTTTAGCTGTTGGGCTGATTTCTACGAGATCTACACCTGCGTCATCCGCTTGGTCCATTGCTTCATCTAAAGTAACTATGCCACCAGGTTCGCCGTCAAATTTAATTAAACGAACTTCATTGCCCTGAATACCTGTGATTAACTCATTTAAACGATGCGCCGGCTCTTTTTGCCCGCCACGTTGTCCACCTTTAATAGCCATGTTCCTCCAAAGAACGTTGTGACCAAGTAAGCACTAATTTTAGCTCACTTGGGTTAAATAATAATATTACGTGTTTTATTACAAAGTGTTTATTGACGAGTTTTCACTTCGTTCGATAATTTAGCAACAAAGTCGTCTACCGACATCGTTCCTAAATCTTCACCACTTCGAGTTCGTACTGCAATTTCGCCAGTTTCCATTTCTTTATCACCAACGACTAACAAATACGGAACACGCTTTAAAGTATGCTCGCGGATTTTAAAGCCTATCTTCTCATTTCTCAAGTCTAGTTTTGCTCTAAATCCATTTTCTTTTAGTTTTTTTACAACTTTTTCACAATATTGACCCTGTTTGTCGGTAATATTCATCACAGTTGCTTGAATTGGCGATAACCAAGTTGGAAATTTGCCGGTGTACTCTTCGATCAAAATTCCGATAAAACGTTCAAGTGAACCCAAAATTGCACGATGGATCATCACTGGAATGTATCTTTCGTTGTCTTCACCAACATAAGTTGCGCCTAAACGCTCTGGTAAAGCAAAATCGAGTTGCACAGTACCACATTGCCAAGCACGTCCCAAACAATCCATTAAAGTAAATTCAATTTTAGGACCGTAAAAAGCACCTTCGCCTGGTAGGTATTCAAATTTAATATCGCTGTCAGTTAATGCTTGAGCAAGTCCGGCTTCTGCTTTATCCCAAATTTCATCACTACCAATACGGTTTTCAGGACGAGTAGAAAGCTTAACAACAATATCTTCAAAGCCAAATGAGCCATAGACGTCGTAAACCATTTCAATACATTTGGTTACTTCAGCTTGTACTTGTGATTCCATACAGAAAATATGGGCATCGTCTTGCGTAAAACCACGTACACGCATTAGGCCATGTAAAGAACCCGATGGCTCATTACGGTGACAACAGCCAAACTCAGCAATACGCAGTGGCAAATCACGATAAGATTTTAACCCTTGGTTAAATATTTGTACGTGGCCTGGGCAGTTCATGGGTTTTATTGCGTATTCACGCTTTTCTGACTCAGTGGTAAACATGCCATCAGCATATTTATCCCAGTGGCCAGATTTCTCCCAAAGGCTGCGGTCCATCATCATGGGCGCTTTAACTTCGTCGTAATCATATTCGTGTAGCTTTTCACGAACAAATTTTTCTAACTCAGTGTAAATCGTCCAGCCATCGTTATGCCAAAACACCATACCCGGCGCTTCTTCTTGCCAATGGAATAAATCTAGCGTTTTACCAATTTTACGGTGATCGCGCTTTTCAGCTTCCGCTAAACGTACTATATAAGCTTTAAGTTGCTTTTTATCTGCCCATGCTGTGCCGTATACACGTTGCAGCATTTTATTATCTGAATTGCCACGCCAGTATGCGCCAGCAACTTTCATCAACTTAAAGTGATGACAATGACGCATGCTTGGCACGTGAGGACCACGACACATGTCAATGTATTCTTGATGATGATAAAGCGCTGGTGTATCTGACTTATCAATATTTTCATCAAGAATTTCTAATTTGTAGGTCTCACCACGTTCGGTGAAAGCATCGTAAGCATCTTGCCACGTACCTGTTTTTTTAATAACTTCATAGCCGGTTCTGGCTAATTCTGTCATGCGCTTTTCTAGTTTAACTAAATCGTCTTCGGTGATTGATTCTTCTAAATCAACATCATAATAAAAACCGTTTTCGATTGTCGGACCAATAGCCATTTTGGTGTTTGGCCATAATTGCTTAATAGCATGGCCTAATAAATGTGCACAAGAGTGGCGAATGATCTCTAAACCTTCACTATCTTTACTGGTAATAAGTTGCAGAGCTGCATCTTCTTTAATTAATTCACAAGCATCAACTAATTCACCGTTGATACGACCAGCAATGGTGGCTTTTGCCAAACCAGGACCAATATCAAGGGCAACGTCCATTACAGACACAGCTTGTTCAAAAGAGCGTTGACTACCATCGGGAAGCGTAATTACAGGCATGTAGTTTTCCTTTGTTCAGTGGCGACACACACTAAGTGCCGCTTGAGATTTATTAATTAATATTTATAACTGCCACATTAATGCTCAAGCAATAAATGGCGCTATATAAAGCTAAATTCGATATTATATTGTTAGGCTACAAACACAAAGATATGAGAATGAAAAAATTGTGCTGAGCCGAGCACGGGAATATAGGGGAATTCTCTATAATTTGCAATGGACAGGACCAGTATATTGAACAAGCAAGTAAAAAAAACGTTAACCTTAAAAATAGTCATGATTCTCGGCGCATGTTTTAGCTTGTTATCAATGCAGAGTTTAGCGACAAAAAATACCGTTAAACTTTTCAATGCCAGTTATAACGAAATCCAAGACCTCCCTTGGAAATTATGGCGCACAAATAACAACTTCAACGTAAGTTACCGCATTAATAGCGTAACAAATTTAGTTGAAATAAAGGCCCAAGCCAGATTTAACTCAACACTTGCGGGCTTTCTATACTTTATTGAAGATTTAAGCCTAACACCACAGTGGCTTGACAACGCGAAGTCAGCGCAGCTTATTGAAGAAGTTTCAAACAACGAGCATATCTTCAATATTCAGTTTAATAGTATATGGCCATTTTCTGCCCGTGAGATGGTTGTGCACTCTAGATATTGGCAAAATAAAGATTTATCGATTGATATTTTGGTTGAAGACGCAAAAGAAATTTCAAAAAACCAACACGTGGTCCGCATGCAAGTTTTAGGTGCTCATTGGAAAATTGTACCTATTGAGCCTAATAAAATCGATATTACTTATCAATTTATGATTGACCCAAAAGGTAACGTACCTCAATGGCTAGCCAAACCGATGACATTACGTGGTATTTGGTCTAGCTTGCAAAACATGAGCGCGCAGTTACCTAAAAGTAAGTATCAACAAGTGACTAAAGCGAATATTAAAGAGATGTTGGAAGTAAGTGATTAAGTTTGTGATAAAGAAAAGTGCAACTAATACCTTAATATACACCTCAGTATTCATCTCAATAAAAATATAACAGTCACTTTTTAATGATAAAGCTTCAAGTTACCCTGAACATTAACTTGAAGCTTTAAAATGGCATTTTAAGCGTGTTGTTTAAGCATAGAAAGCGCCATAGCTTCAGCAACTTTAATACCATCAATACCAGCAGATAAAATACCGCCAGCATAACCTGCTCCCTCACCTGCAGGATACAAACCTTTAGTATTAACACTTTCAAAGCTTTCTTTATCACGGGTAATGTTAATTGGCGATGAGGTACGAGTTTCAACAGCAGTTAAGGTTGCATCTGCCATCGAAAAGCCTTTTATTTTACGTTCAAATGCAGGCAAAGCCTCACGTATTGCTTCAATAGCGTAAGCCGGTAATGTTTCACTTAAGTCGCAGTACTTAACACCGGGTTTGTAAGAAGGCGAAACTGAGCCATGCTCGCCACTTTTTCGTCCGGCGAGAAAATCGCCAACAAGTTGCACTGGCGCATCGTAGTTTTCACCACCGAGTTTAAAAGCGGTTTCTTCAAGTCGACGTTGAAATTCAATACCTGCAAGGACATTGTCTTTACTGCCATTCTCATCATAATCTTCGGGAGATATGCCGACAACAATCGCACTATTAGCATTGCGTTCATGGCGTGAATATTGGCTCATTCCGTTAGTGACTAAGCGACCTTCTTCTGATGCTGCCGCAACCACGGTTCCACCCGGGCACATACAAAAACTATAAACTGAGCGACCATTTTTACAGTGGTGCACAAGCTTGTAATCTGCAGCACCTAAAATAGGATTACCCGCATTTTCGCCGAAACGTGCATCGTCAATCACCGATTGTTCATGTTCAATTCTAAACCCGACTGAAAATGGTTTAGCTTTTATGAAAACACCTTTTTTATGCAGCATAGCAAAAGTATCACGGGCGCTGTGGCCAATTGCTAAGGCAATATGCTTGGTCGATATAACTTCACCTGTTGCTAAAGTTAAACCAGTAACTTGCATATTATCAGTGCCGTCATTCGCACTTTCAAAATGAATATCGTCCACACGTTGATCAAAACGCACTTCGCCACCAAGACGATGAATTTCAGCACGCATTTGCTCAACCATGGTCACTAATTTAAAGGTACCAATATGTGGTTTACTAACAAATAATATTTCTGCAGGTGCGCCAGCATCAACAAACTCATGCAATACTTTACGACTATAATGTTTTGGATCTTTTACTTGGCTGTATAATTTACCGTCTGAAAACGTACCCGCGCCACCTTCACCAAACTGTACATTTGATTCAGTATTCAGAATTTTTTTACGCCAAAAACCAAAAGTATCTTTAGTACGCTGACGTACATCTTTTCCGCGCTCTAAAATAATAGGCTTAAAGCCCATTTGCGCTAATAGTAAACCTGCGAACAAGCCACAAGGGCCCATACCAATAACCACAGGACGCTCGCTTAAGTTTTCAGGCGCCTGCCCAACAAATTTGTAGCTAGTATCGGGGCTGGTTTTAATGTTCTGGTTTTTACTGTGCGTTATCAACAGTTCTTCATTAACGGTTGTTTCAACGTCTAGTGTGTACATTAGAATGATGTTGCTTTTTTTACGCGCGTCATAACCACGTTTAAAAACTGAAAAGTCTACAAGCTGCTCAGCAGAAATTTCTAATATAGAAAGAATAGCTAGCTTTAATTCTTCAGGTTGATGGTTAAGCGGTAATTTGACGTTAGTTAAACGCAACATATTAGGTTTCCAAAGCAAGACTAGGGTAAAAATTGGCGCTATTTTACCTGATACTCTCAGCGATACCAAATACAAAGCTAAAACATTAATTGAAATTGTTGGCTAGCAAGGTATGATCCGCATATTAATCGCAGATATGCGCTAGATTTAAACATTTAACATCCAACTAACTTCCAACTTAAGCAGAGTAAAATGGCGTTTGTAGTAACTGATAATTGTATTCAATGTAAATATACAGACTGTGTCGCTGTATGCCCTGCTGACGCCTTTCATCAAGGCCCTAACTTTTTAGTTATTAACCCCGACTCATGTATTGATTGTGATTTATGCCCGGTTGAATGCCCTGCAGAGGCAATTTATCAGGAAGATGAAGTACCAGAAGATCAAAAAGACTTTATAGAGCTTAATGCTGAATTGGCAAAAACATGGCCGGTTATTACCGAAGTTATTCCTGCCCCTGCCGATGCCGAGCAATGGGACGGTGTTGCTAATAAAATAGAAAATTTAATTATCGATATTAAGTAATCGTTGAGTAGTTTTTGAGTACTTGTTGAGTGCTTGTTGAGTAGAAAGCATTCGGCAATCTAAATTCAGTAATTAACTCCTCACCTTAACTCATCATCTAAATACCTCATCTTAATCATACCAAGCTAACCCTTGATGCTGACATAAAAAAACTAACAAGAAAACAAGCCTATGTATGGTCTTTGGTTACAGCCATTAAGCTTTATCATCATAGCGATAGCATTTAACTTTTTTACGATTACATCACTCGCATTTTCATTAAAAATGACCATACTTAAAGCTAGGTTTTATAATATTAATACCAATTGACTTAATGAATCGACCATTTTAAACGAGGATAAATTTTCAGTAGCAAGGCGCTTGATTGATTCTTACATGGATGTAAGTCATTAGAGCAATGCAGGAGCATATTGTCGACCAATAGCAGGCTATTGGGATTGAAAGCAACGTAAATACTGAATATTTAAACCGCTTTAGAATGAACGATTGTTTATATCAATTGGTATAACATCGAGGAGGCAACATGCCCCATGATATTAAAGAACAACGCATTGAATGCCCACATTGCGGCCATCATATCCGTGTATCATTAGACGCTAGTGAAGGCGACCAAGACTATTATGAAGAATGCCCGGCTTGTTGCATGGAAATGCATTTGAATTTGCACATAGACGAATATAATAAAAAAATTCAGCTAGCGGTTGCCAGCGATAATGAACAGTACTTTTAAGCTAAGAATGTAAGGCAAGGCTTAACCTCAAACCTGTATTATGCTTTAAACAGTAATGCAAGTAAGGCTTAATTACCTTACTTGCTAACAATTAAAATACAACAACTAAAATGTGTAAACTAAAAGCTTAGCTTATTTAATTTAGGTTAAGCTTCATACGTTCAACTGTTTCAACTATGGTCATAGTTTGCTGATCAATCTCAATATTAACTTTATCGCCAATACCAACAAATTGTAAATTGGTACGCGATAACGTTTCAGGGATTAAATGTACTGAAAATGTATCAGCGACTTCAGCGCCTAACGTTAAACTAATACCATTAATACTAATAAAGCCCTTAGCAAAAATATATTTTTGATACTCAGGCGCTATGGTAAAACTTATGGTGCAATTATCTTGGCTATCTTTACGCTCAGTAACTACAGCTTGTGTATGAACATGGCCACTAAGCATGTGACCGCCAATTTCATCGCCAATTTTTAACGAACGCTCAACATTGACCTTTGAGCCTAACTTTATATCAACAAGGTTTGATACTCGAAGGGTTTCATCAATCACATCAAAACTTATAAAACTGCTGCCATTGTCTAACTCACCAAATTCAACAGCCGTTAAACAAACGCCATTAATGGCAACACTTGCACCAATTTCAAGATTTTCAATTAATGAAGGTGCTAACGCAACAGTTAACCTTATCGCATTATCTTTACTAATTATCGCAATTACTTCAGCTTGTGATTGCACTATACCGGTAAACATATATCATCCAGTTAAATACTTTATTTTTTGCTATCTTAGCAAGAAAAACTCGATGATATAATTGCCTTGATGAACATTAACCGCTTTTTTTCCAATAGTAAAAATCTGATGAAATTGGCTTATCCAATTTTAATTGCTCAATTGATCCAAAATTTAATGGGCTTTGCTGATACCGTAATGGCAGGTCGTGTTAGCGCCACTGACATGGCAGCAGTTGCTGTGGCGAGTAGTGTTTGGTTACCCTTAATTTTAGCTATATCAGGTTTAATCATGGCATTAGCCAGTATTGTTTCGCAGTTATCTGGCGCTAGACAGTACGATGAGGTAGCAAAGGCTAGTTACCAAACCGCTTGGATAGCCGTTACCTTTTCCATCATCATTATTATGCTTTACTACATAGCAACACCTTTGTTGATAGACTCTATTGACATGGAGCCTGAACTCAAACAACTGATGTTTGACTACCTAGGTTACATAGTTTGGGGTGGCCCAGGTTATTGTCTTTACTTAGTATTACGTAACTATTCAGAAGGGCTCGCTTTTAGTCGTCCGACTATGATCATCAGCATTTTGGGTTTATTGATTAACATACCAGCTAACTATATTTTTATTTATGGTGAGTTTGGTATGCCAGCCTTAGGCGGTGCGGGTTGTGGTATAGCAACAGCGATTGTTTATTGGGTAATGTTTCTCGGAATGCTTGCCTACACTTATTTTTCAAAACATTTAAAGCACGCACCACTGTTTACTAAATTCTATTGGCCGCAGTGGTCAGAAATTAAAGTCATTCTTGCTTTAGGCACACCTATCGCATTTTCGTTGTTGTTTGAAGTAAGCCTGTTTGCTGCGGTTGCCATAATATTAATACCCTTTGGCGCAAATGTGGTTGCAAGCCATCAAATAGCGATTAACTTTTCTGGCTTAGTGTTTATGGTGCCATTAAGTTTAGCCATGGCTGTTACCATTAAAGTTGGTTTTGAAGTCGGTAACAAAAACCTTGAAAAGGCAAAAGAGCTTTGTCGATACTCGGTTATTTTAGGGCTCATTATTGCCGTAGTAACGGCCGCTATTACCTTATTATTTAGAACGCAAATTGCCGCTATCTACACTATAGATACCGAAGTACTCGAACTTGCCGCCAGTTTAATGTTTTTAGCGGCTTTATTTCAGTTTTCAGATGCTATTCAGGTAATTTCTGCCGGTGCGCTTAGGGGTTATAAAGATACCCAGTCAGTGTTGTACATCACCTTTTTCTCATACTGGATTATTGGATTATCTGTTGGGTTAATTCTTGGACTAACCAACTGGATTGCGCCAGCTTCAGGCCCTTACGGCTTTTGGATAGGCTTTATTTCTGGCTTAACGGTTGCTGCTATATTATTAGCTTGGCGTTTAAAAGTAATACAAAATCGCTTCGATCAAAAAGCAGCATTAGCAAGTTAAACTCATTAATAGCACTGAAATGTAGCTAAAATAAACAAAGCTGACAACAAGTGCTGAATTAATCAGCAGTTACATCGGGTTTTAAATAAAACTGCTTGCACTTGCCAAAGCAGATCGCTAACATAGCGCCTCGTTGAGTTACTCAACAGTTTACATGAAAATATTGCTCGCTTAGCTCAGTTGGTTAGAGTACTTGCATGACATGCAAGGTGTCACTGGTTCGAGTCCAGTAGCGAGCACCATATTCGGGTTTATTAACCCAGAAAAAGCCCGAAAGCATTTTATTACGCTTGTCGGGTTTTTTTATATCTAAAGAACTAGTATGGCATTTTATTTTCACCTACTAAAACAAGATTAGGATGGTTGAGTCAATGCATACGCTAACGCGGTTAATTTCAGGTAATCTCAAAGGTATTTCACGCTTAAAGCTTGCTGAACAATTAAATGAATTTCCTATGGAAATTTTAACTTTAGCCGACAGCTTAGAAATTTTAGATTTATCTGACAACCAACTCACCACGTTGCCAAGCGAATTAGCTCAACTTAAAAAGCTTAAAATAATTTTCGCCTCAAACAACTTATTTACTGTGCTACCAGAAGTTTTAGGACAGTGCGAAAATTTAGAAATGATCGGTTTTAAGTCTAACCAAATTCATCATGTACCTGCTAATTCGCTACCTGAAAAACTACGTTGGTTAATTTTAACCGATAACGTTATTGAAACCTTACCAGACACATTAGGCGAGCGCCCAAGATTACAAAAACTAGCATTAGCCGGTAATAAACTAACCAAACTGCCGTTAACATTAGCTAAAGCAAACAATCTTGAATTAGTGCGTATTTCAGCAAACAACTTAACCGAATGCCCTGAGCAGTTATTAAATTTACCTAAGCTTGCGTGGTTTGCGTTTTCAGGTA
Source organism: Colwellia sp. NW0002-52-1 (assembly GCF_057550865.1). Taxonomy (NCBI): domain Bacteria; kingdom Pseudomonadati; phylum Pseudomonadota; class Gammaproteobacteria; order Alteromonadales; family Colwelliaceae; genus Colwellia; species Colwellia sp. NW0002-52-1. The sequence continues at coordinate 61,826 of NZ_BAAJLU010000005.1, forward strand.
ACCCGTTTAGCCGCTCAACGCTTAACGTAGCAACAGTGCCTTCGCTGCCCTCTTCAAGTTTTAACTTACAAAATGTACTTGGGCAAGGTGCGTCAGGGGTTATTTCAAGCGTCACTTGGACAGATAAGCCAGTAAACTTTCCTGATGAAGTAGCAGTGAAAGTGTTTAAAGGTAAAGTTACTAGCGACGGTTACCCTGAAGACGAATTACAAGCTTGTTTAAAAGTAGGTCATCATCAAAATCTAGTACGATCTTTGGCACAAGTGAACGAAGATGGCTACTTAGCGTTAATCATGAACTTAATTCCGAGTGATTTTAAAAATTTAGGTTTACCACCAAATTTTAACACCTGTACTCGTGACACCTTCCCCGAAGGCTTTACCTTAAGCGCTGCACAAATTGAAAAAATAGTGACACAAATGGAAAACGTGTTTGAACATTTACACGCAAATAAAGTATGTCATGGCGATTTATATGCTCATAACACTTTGTTTGATGCACAGGCTAATATTATTTTTGGCGACTTTGGCGCTGCCACTATGTATCACATGCTAACACCTGCTCAGCAAGCGCTAATTGAAAAGATTGAGCGCCGTGCTTTAGCCTATTTTATTGAAGATTTATTCAGCGTTTGTAATAACAATTAAACATACGCTTGAATAAAACTTTAAAGCTCGGTTGATTAATTTACACTAAATTGCGCGAGTTAAAGTGTTACCAGATATACAGTCACTTATATTAAAACACTTGTAAGGTATTAATTAAATTAACTATTGCTTATTAATTATACGTAAGTAGTATGTGTAATAATTATATTTTCAAGGATGTTTTGATGTTTAGAATAATCACTTTTATTGCACTTACCTTTGCTATTTGCTCAGTTTCTAACGCTAAAGAAAACCTACCTGCTCTTAACATATTCGCCAAAAATCCAGAAATAAGTTTAATGACGCTATCACCAGATGGCTCAAGAATAGCGTTCAAAACCTTTCAAAATGAACAAGAAGTTCTTCTTATTAAAGATATTGCTTCCGGACAAACCTTAGGCGGAACAGCACTAAGTGGCATTGATGTAAAAGTTGCCTATTTTATTGATAACTTTAGAGTGATATTACGCGCGTCTGAATACAAAAAACTTCATGGTTTTAAAGGTATGCATAATGTAAGTAGCGCCTTTATTTACGATCTTAAAACCAAAGAAGTTAGACAGCTGCTAACGCCTGGTTATGGTATTTATAAAGGCCAAACAAGCTTGGGTGGCATTGTAGGTTTATCGCCAGATAAAAACACCGCTTATATGCCTGCTTATTACAGTAGTGACAGAGGTTCTAATGTTTATACCTTAATGAAGGTTAACCTTGAGAAAAAGAAAAAACCTAGACAAATATTTATTGGCACAAAAGACGCGGTAGATTTTTTTGTTGATGAAAACGGCGAACCACTAGTTCGTGAAAGGTTTAATGACAAAACCAACAATCATAGAGTACAAAGCTATATAAATGGTGAATGGATTGACATATTCTCAGAAACTACGGCTTACCGCTATCGTTCATTTTCAGGGTTAACGCCTGATAGAAAATCTTTGGTCATGACCAAAACTGGTGACAACGGTCGTCGACAATACTTCACCATGTCTTTAAAAGATGGCACCATATCTGAGCCTATATTTAGTCGGGATGATGCTGATGTTGAACAAGTGCTAACTGATATTCAACGAGTTGTTTATGGTGTTCGATATTCAGGTTTTAAACCTAGCTATGCTTTTTTTGATCAGCAATTAACTCAAAATTTTAAAGTTATTCAATCAGCTATGCCTGAAAGCAGCTTTAGTTTAATTGACCACACACCCGATTGGTCAAAAATGATTTTTAAACTAGAAGGTGGTGAGCAAGCGGGTGAGTACATAATGTTTGCTAATAATAGTTTCAGCTTTTTAGCCGCAAGTCGGGCAAAAGTTTCTGCTGATATTGTAAACCCTGTTTCAGAATACAGCTATAAAGCACGAGACGGTTTAAACATTCCAACACTACTTACCCACCCGAAAGGAAAAACCAAACAAAAGCTCCCAGCGGTTATTATGCCACACGGTGGACCAGAATCTTACGATCGAATTAGTTATGATTGGCTAGCACAATACTTAGCAAGTCGAGGTGTATTAGTTATTCAGCCACAATTTAGGGGTTCAAAAGGCTTTGGTATTGTTCACCTGTTAAAAGGTCGTGGTGAATGGGGCAAAAAAATTCAAAATGATATTTCAGATGCCGTTATAGCACTGAGTCAAGAAAACATGGTTGATCCTGACCGTGTGTGTATTTTTGGCTGGAGCTATGGTGGATATGCGGCCTTAGCCGGTGCAACCTTTACACCTGATTTATATCAATGTGCCATTTCTATCAATGGTATTAGTGATGTTGAATCCATGTTAGATTTTGAAAAGCGTGAACATGGTCAATACAGTGAAACATATAGTTACTGGCAAGAAGTTATTAATAAAAATAGCCAAGATGAAAATTTTCTACACGGTATTTCACCGATAAACTTTGTTGATAAAGTTAAAATCCCTGTGCTATTAATTCATGGCCAGCGTGACAAAGTGGTTGATTTTGACCAGTCTGATGATTTTTTTGATGCCCTAGAAGATGCTGATAAAGATGTTAAGTTGCTAGAACTAAAAGGTGAAGGGCATTATTTATTGAAAAATGAATCTAGAATAAAAGCTTTAACCGCCATAGATGATTTTCTGAAAAAACACCTGTTTTAATTAACCATTATTAACAACTAAAACGTTCCCTTAAAACCAACAAAGGCAGATACTTTATCTGCCTTTGTTGGTTTTAAGCCTGCAATTTCACTTCAATTAATGAGATACTAACCATTATTGTTATACTAAACCAAAAGTTATCGACAAAACCTTTATGAACTACACCACAATTGAAGAATTAAAAAACGCTTGGATTTTCAAGCATGCTAGCCTACCGATTAGCGATAGCGACAAAACAAAAATAAAACCTATGGTGAGTAATCGTGCAAAAATACTTTGGGACGGTGCTATTAGTAAAAAATCGGATCATCCTGACTTTTTTAAAAAAGGTGATTGGCCAGAAAATTCAGCGAACTGGTCTGATAATGGCAAGTGGGAAACTATCTGGGAAAGTGATGAGAGTTTATTACCTGAGTTAATTTTAGCGCACTTAACCTGGGATAATAACACCGTTGTTTACTATTGCAGCGCTCGAAACAATGTTATTGAAACTACCTGGGCGGTATTTCAGCGTTGTTGGAAAAACTTTTTGTTTATGGATGACGGTGCGATTTTAATTGGCAAAAAGCGCAATGAAGCGGTGCAGTTTTTATCAACCGGCTATTTTAAAGTGGGTAATAAACCTAGTTAACCTGAACTCTGGATAATGAGTGCTTGATACTCAAGTGAATCAAAAGCTTAGGTGGTAAAGTAAACGCTATAGCCAGGTGAACATCACGAATAGACATCATCAATGCTTCATTTTATGCCATTTTCAAGGCAAAACGTTTATGAATAGCGAGCTATTTATCGACGTTTTAACGAAGAAAATGGCTTAAAATTGAGGGTTGAGCAAGTACTGCTTATCCAGAGTTCAGGTTAGTTAGAATAAGTTAAGGCAATTTAACACAGAAACGCTTCAATTATATTTATTGCAACTTACCGATTAAAGTCCTATTAATGCTCTCCCTGTAGATGGTTCTATTCTGGCAGGGAGACACATATCGCCACAATCACAGTAAGATTAACTCACCAATTCAAGTCAGCATTTTATAAAACCATAGCGGCTATCAAAATAAACCGCTAGAACTCAACACTAAATAGATTGATTTTTTTACAATAAATCTATGTTGCTTATTAGTCTATTATCTGAACTTATTAATTAAGTACAATACTATATTTTTGCAATTCACTTTTACTGCTGGGTAATAATCTAACTTAACAAGGTTTATTTAAAAACAATATCAAGATGAAGTGAAATAGGCTTTGCCTGTAGTTTTCGCACACAAAAAAAGGGAATTAAATTCCCCTTTCAATGTTTATCTTTCCGTGTTGTTCAGCCCTGTATTAAATAATACTGACTAACCTTTACTTTCGTTGTTACTTCCATCTTCACTCGATAATAACACGGCAAACCAGTGCCCTTCTGCAGAGTTTTCTAGCGCTATTTTTATCACCATAGTTAAAGGTACTGATAACAACATGCCTACTGTGCCAAGTAACCAGCCCCAAAAGATTAATGAAATAAACACCACTAAAGTTGATAACCCTAAGCCACGGCCCAGATAACGCGGTTCAACCACATTGCCCATGACTGTATTTATGGTTAAGTAACCTAAACCAATAAAACCTGCTGCTGCCGGCCCTAATTGTAATACCGCTAACGACATAGCTGGTACAGCGGCGATAATAGATCCGATATTAGGAATGTAGTTAAGTAAGAAGGCTAACACGCCCCAGAGTAAGAAAAAGTCTAAACCAAAGGCCCATAACATTATTGATACGATGACGCCGGTGGCAATACTCACCAAGGTTTTAATCGCTAAATAGTTATTTACTGACGCTAAAAATTGGTCAATTTGTTTTAAACGTGCTTGTGGATCATCAAGCGCTAAGTGAAGTTTATGCGATAATGATGACGCCTCAAACAACATAAAAATTACCGTAATAATGATCAAAAATAAATTGGCCATTACCCCACCTAAACCACTGAGCATTTTGGCAGCTAAGCCCATAGCGGCAGCTGGATCGAAGTATTCAATTAACAGTTCAGGCGAGATAATAATATTGTAATTATCGAGTTGTTTAGTTAACCAAACAAATTGCGCTTGAAGCTGCTCACGATACTCTGGAATAAGTTGTGATAATTCATTTAACGAGTTTCCTACTAAGCCAGCTAATGAAAGCGCGATAGAAACAAAAATGCCTATCACGAAGATAACTGCTACTGGTTTTGGTATTTTATATCGCGCAGCCATTACCACTAATGGGTTACATATAATGGCGATAAAAACCGAGAGTAAAAAAGGCACGAGTAACGTTGCCGCTGTTTTAATCCCCGCGAGTACAACAAATAATGCAGCAGTAACGAGTAAAAACTTCACTGCGCCTTCAGACTTTCCTTGTAAACCCATTTTTAAAACCTATTTTTAGAATTATTATCATAAGTACTTAAAACTATACGCTATTTAACACCATGCTCGCTACTGTAACCAGCATATAGTTTTACTAAACTAAACCGCTAGTGAGCAAGTTACATAGTACGTCGAATTAATGTAACGCTCGATAGTTTAAGTAAACGCCAACAACTAAGCATACCAATACTGCCAACAAAAAGTGCTCCTGCTCCAATACCTACTAACCAATATTGAAAATGGAAACTACCTGGCATGTTAAATACTTGGCTTTGCAAGATGTAAACGGCTATTTCCATACCAATGCTGGCCATTAAGCCGGCAATAGCACCTAAAGCGACAAACTCGAACAGCACACTATTGCGTAGCAAACTGCCCTTAGCGCCTAAGGTTCTTAATATCGCTAGCTCTCGTTCACGCTCTTCCATACTTGCTTGAACTTGCGCCACTAATACTAAGCTGCCCGCTAGCACTACTAGAATTAAGATCAGCTGTATAGCAACCGTTACTTGCTCAATAATACTATTAAGTTGCGCCATAATCGCAGCAAAGTCCATCACGGTTATGGTTGGAAAGTTTGCCAAAAAGCGATAAACCAAGTCACGGTCTTTATCCATAATCGACCAAGCAGAGATTGATGTTGTAGGAAATTTATCAAGCACACTTTGATTAAAGACCATGATGAAGTTTAACTGACGACTTTGCCAATTAACTTCACGAATACTAGTAACTGGCACAGTGAAAACGTCTGAGCCAATCGTAAACGTTAACTCATCACCTAACTTAATAGCCAAACGTTCGGCGATATTACTTTCAACCGATACTTGAGGTTTTTCGTCGCCAACTTGCCACCACTGGCCAGATATTATTTCATTTTCTTCCGGTATTTCGTCGCGCCAAGTTAAACCAAGCTCACGGCCCATGCCTTGTCTGCTTTCTTGTTGCTCTGCTTTCTTAGCTTTTGGCTTTTTATCATTAGCTGCATTTTCGCCGCTTGTAACAGGTGTTTCTTCTTTATCTTCATCAACAGTTTTTATCCCGTTAATGGCCGATAAGCGCCCTCGATAAACATGATAGAAACCTTGGTTAGCAATATTATTTTCTTCAACAAATGCTTTTAATGGATCTATTTGGTTTTGCGTAATGTTAATTAAGTAATGATTAGGTGTATCTTCTGGAAACTGTTGCTCCCACTCAGATAATATTGAGCTTTTCATTACGGTGATTAACAGCAATAACTTTATGGCGATGGTAAAACTGACTAACTGCACACTGTTTTCACTGGCGCGACGCTTTAAGTTTGCTAATGCCAAATGCCAAGACTTGCCCGCCTTGGTGCCAACACTGCGCCCTGCGCTCATTAACCCGCGACCAAATAACAATAAAATAAACGAAACGACCACACCGCCCAATAACAAAGCAGCGCTCATGACTAAATCTTGACTGAAAATAAAGAGCAGTAAAAACAAGGCTAATATTGGTGGTAATTGATGCCAACCAAAACGCGCAACTTGCACTTGCTTAAATCCACGAATAACGTTTAATGGTGAGCTTTTTACTAGACTCATAATAGGATGAATAGCAAAAGCAATAGCGCACAATAACCCAGTAAAAATAGCGGTTACAAACGGCTTAAAGGTTACTGGGGCATCTGCTAGCGATAAATAGCTCGCAATGGCGTTAACGCCAAGTAACATCAAGCCATACCCAAGCAACAAACCTGTAGCTATACTCAAGCAACTTAATAAGGTCCAGTGCAAGCAATAGAGTTTTCTCACATGAGAAATAGAAGCACCTAAAGCTTTAAAAATTGACACGGTTGACTGATGTCGCTGACCATAACGGCGACTAGCTACCGCAACAGCAACTGCAGCTAATACAATACCGAGCATACTTGCTAGTGAAAGAAACTTTTCTGCGGTGTCTAATATTCTTGATAAACGGTTTTGTGCCGCTTTTGCATCATACCAACGTTGTGTTTCATTAATTTGTGGCTTTATCCAAGTCTCAAAGGTTTCAATAGCATCAGTTTCGCCAGCAAATAAATATTTATAAGTAATACGACTACCTGGCTGAATTAACTCGGTTTTTGGCATATCAGCAATGTTCAAAATCACCGTAGGGCCGGCAATAAACGCCCGATACGAACGATCAGGAATATCAGTAACAACGCCAGCAATAGTCAGTGGCGCCACACCAATTTCAATAATGTCTCCGATTTCAACATTCAAACGACTTAGCACGCTTGGCTCTACCCAAACACTACCTGGGCTTGGCGCGTTAACAACTGTACTTTCAGCTTGTGTTAATGAGGTTTTTACCCGTAATTCACCACGTAAAGGATAAGTGTCTGATACCGCATCAAGCTCGCTAAGCAGCATGTTATCGCCAGCAAAAGCCATTGACTCAGTTTCAATTTTACGTGCAGATTTTATCGCTAAAGACTGGCTTTTCTCGAGTATAGCGCTATCAACTTCTGAAGACATTCGCAACACACGATCAGCACCTATGGTATTAGTACTGTTTGAGACAATTGCATGTTTAATTTGGCCAGAAAACCCGGTAAGCGAAAATACCGTGGCAACGGCAAGTACAATAGCGAGAAATATAATGGTTAATTCACCACGGCGAAGCTCATGATGTAACAGGCGTAACGATTGAGAAAGCCACTTCGTAGCGGCTGTTGGTTTAGCACTACTCATAATTAACCTTCTTGCGAAACTGGCGTTTGCGTTTCACTCTCACTTTGCTTGATGTTGTTACTATTGATTTGGTCTTTGCCTAAATCATCAGTAGCCACTAAAGCTGAAGGTTCGGTTAAAATGCCGCTGTCCATTTCAACTTGTCGCTGACATCTTGCCGCTAATTTAGCATCATGAGTAACGAGTACCAGTGTTGTACCTTCTTTCGCATTTAAGTCAAAAATTAAGTCTGTAATATGTTGGCCAGTTTTACTATCCAAATTACCGGTAGGCTCATCAGCAAATAAAATATCAGGTTGGGCAATAAAAGCACGAGCAATAGCAACACGTTGCTGTTCCCCCCCAGAAAGTTGAGATGGATAATGATCAAGTCTGTCAGCTAACCCTACTTGTGCAAGTAAAGCTTCGCCTCGAACTTGTGCATCGGGCATGTTAGCCAGTTCCGCAGGTAACATAACGTTTTCAAGTGCGGTTAAACTGTTAATTAACAAAAACTGTTGAAAAATAAAACCTACATGCTGCGCTCTAACTTGGCTTCGCTGTTCTTCATTAAACTGGTGTAATGGCTGGTTTTTAAGATACACTTGTCCGGTACTTGGCAAATCTAACCCGGCTAAAATTGATAATAAAGTCGTTTTACCCGAACCAGATGAACCAACAATGGCAATTGATTCGCCCGCAGCAACGTTTAAATTTAACGCTTGAAGTAAAACTAAGGTTTTATCTTCAACTTGTACTGACTTAGTTAGGTCTTTAACGCTTAGAATACTCTCGGAATTTACTTGCATGAAAAATTATCCACTTTATTTATTGTTTATTAGCTTACTTTTTATTACTTCAACGAACGTAACTGCACAGGGTAATAAAACCAATACGCTCGATAACAGCATTCGTATCACACCAACCAGCAATATTTTACTCTTAGGTGATAGTATCAGTGCAAGTTATGGGATGAAACCCACACAGGGTTGGGTACATTTACTTAATAAAAAGCTTAACGAGCAAAATCAACCTTACACAATAATTAATGCCAGTGTTAGTGGCGAAACGACGAGTGGCGGTTTATCTCGGCTAGCAGGCATTTTAGCTAATCAAGATGTTGACCATTTATTGATTGAGTTAGGTGGAAACGATGGTTTGAGAGGCTATTCTCCTAAGTTAATAAAAAATAATTTGTTACAAATGGTGAAACTTGCACAAGATAAAAACATTAAAGTTTCAATGATTCAGATAAAAATCACACCAAATTACGGCCCAAGATATAATAAAATGTTTGAGCAAGTTTTTGAAGACGTTGCTAAAGCAAGCAATATAACCTTACTACCATTTTTCATGGAAGCGGTTGCCACCGATAAAAGCCTTATGCAAGCCGACGGTATACACCCGAACGCAGAAGCCCAACCAATAATTGCCGATTATGTTGAGCAGCAACTTAATAATTTAATGACGATGGAACAGTAAATAACAATGGAATTTATTTGGATTGGTTTTGCGTTTATTTGTGGCTTATTAACAAAGTTGGTGGCTTTACCGCCGTCAATTGGTTATTTGGCTGCCGGGTTTATCTTACTTTTTCTAGGTTATGAAGCTGATAGCATGATTCATGTATTAGCTGACATTGGTATCACGCTAATGTTATTTACCATAGGTTTAAAGCTCAATATAAAAGACTTACTCAAAGCCGAAGTTTGGCTGGGCAGTATCAGCCACACCGCAGTTTGGTTAGTTGTTGGTGTGATCATCATAAAAGGTATGGCATTAATTACTATTCCTTTTATCAGCGGTTTAAGTTTAACAACTTCAGCATTAATTGTATTTGCCCTAAGCTTTAGTAGCACCGTTTGTGTTGTTAAATTAATGGAAGAACACGGAGAAATGCGAACACGCCATGGCAAACTCGCCATTGGTATACTCGTAATGCAAGATGTTATCGCTGTAATATTTTTAGTTGTAGCTACCGGTAAAATACCAACCCCTTGGGCTGGCTTATTGCTGTTGTTCATTCCTTTAAAGCCATTAATAAATAAAGCTATTGATAAAGCAGGCCATGGAGAGTTAATTCCATTAATGGGCTTTTTCATTGCCTTTGGTGCCTACGAATTGTTCGAATTAGTGCATATTAAAGGGGATTTAGGCGCATTGTTAGCTGGCATGTACTTAGCGTCTCACACCAAAGCGAGTGAAATAACTAAGTCACTACTGAGCTTTAAAGATATATTTTTAATTGGCTTCTTTTTATCTATCGGTTTTACCGCATTACCTACAGTAGAAATGCTAGTAATTGCCTCAGTGTTAACATTGTTGCTGCCTATTAAGTTTATGCTGTTTTTCTTTATTTTAGTTAAACTGAAACTGCGTGGCAGAACAGCATTTTTATCCGCATTAGCCTTAAGTAACTTCAGTGAGTTTGGCCTTATTATCGCCGCATTAAGTGAAAAAGCCGGCTGGTTAAGTTCTGAGTGGCTAGTAATATTATCATTAACGGTAGCCTTGTCATTTATCCTTACTAACGTGTTATATAACTATGCCCACGACTACTTTGCCAACCATAAAGAAAGGTTTAAGCGTTTTGAAAGTAAAAAACGTTTAATAGAAGATGACTTTATTCAACCTTGCGATGCCCCTATTGCCATAATAGGTTTGGGCCGTGTTGGTATCGGTGCATATAATGCTTTAAATGCTCAAGTTGGTAACCAAGTTTGGGGCTTAGACACTGATAAAGCAAAAGTAGAATGGCTAAATGAACAAAGCATTCAGGCTTATTTTGGCGATGCTGAAGATGCCGATTTTTGGGAAAGCATAGACTTGAGTAAAATTGAGCTAATACTATTAGCTTTACCCTCAATACTCGACATGAAAAGTATCACCCGTCAATTAAGACGCACAAATTACCAAGGTAAAATAGCTGCTATTGCCCGTTATGATGATGAACATGAAGCGCTAGAAAGCTTCGGGGTTGATAAAGTGTTTAACTTTTATAACGAAGCTGGTGTGGGTTTTGCTGAAGAAAGTATGAGCCTAATTAAGAAAATTTCATAACGATTGAGGTTTACGCTTATTTAACAACCAAAAAGCTTAATTAATTCCAAATTAATTATGGCTTCTCCTGCACTCCTCCTTCTTTTCTCCCTGTGAATAGTTCTTTTTACAAGGAGATGAAAAGGAGGAAGTAATGAGCAGTAACTAAATTCAACAAAGTTAAGACTCGTCATGAATATAGAGTAACATATAAATTTCAGGCATAAAAAACGGTGATATGTATTGTAATATCACCGTTTTCAATTTGTTTAGCTAACTTAAGTTAAGGTTATCAGCCCCAACTTACAACACTCACTTGCTAAGTTATCAACCTCTTTATAAAAACTAATGTAGAGGATGAACTAATATCGTGTTAACCCATTAAAGCAAGTCAACACGCTACTTTTCTGGTGTTATGATTATACCGCTAGAGTTAATATCTCACGACTTGTTTGTAAGCTAATATCGCTGTTTTCGCCTAACGCCGTCATACCGTGTTGCTCTAAACGTTCAATCAATAAATCTATATCTTTGCTGCCAAGTTCTACGTCTGATAACCGTGTTGGTACTTGCATTTTTTCAAAAAATTCTTCAGTTAAACGAATAGCTTGATCAATACGAGCATCTTCATCGCCTTCAGTTATTTGCCAAACACGCGTTGCATATTGAAGCAGTTTTTCACGTTTTTGTGCTTTACGTACTTTCATTACCGCCGGTAAAACAATCGATAAAGTACGTGCATGATCAATACCAAAGGCGCCGGTAAGCTCATGACCTATCATATGCGTTGACCAATCTTGTGGTACGCCTGCGCCAATAAGACCATTAAGTGCCATGGTTGCCGACCACATAATATTTGATCTAATGTCTAAATCATCTTTAGTGTCGGCTGATAATGCTTTAGGGCCTTCTTCAATTAAGGTTTGCAATAAACCTTCACTAAAGCGGTCTTGCACTTTGCCGTTAACACTATAAGTTAAGTACTGTTCGATAGTATGAACAAAGGCGTCTACTACGCCATTACTGATTTGGCGATCTGATAAAGACAAAGTAACTTTAGGATCTAACACAGCAAATAAAGGACGAACTAACGGGCTTGAAAACGCAAGTTTATTGCCATCTCTTGTTACTACAGAGTTACCATTACTTTCAGAGCCAGTAGCAGGTAGCGTTAAAACGGCACCAATAGGTAAAGCTTTTTTAACGGCTTGCTGTTTAGCAAGAATGTCCCAAGGATCATTACCCTGCTCAGCACTACCTTCATATAAGGCTGCTGCAGCAATAAATTTAGCGCCATCAACAACAGAGCCGCCGCCTACAGCAAGTATGTAGTCAATTCGTTCAGCTTTAATAATTTCAGAAGCTTTCATTAAGGTGTTATAACTTGGGTTTGGCTCAATACCTGAGAACTCGAAGAAAGTATGTTCTTTAAGCGCTGTAATTACTTGTTGATACACGCCATTACTTTTAATAGAACCGCCACCATAAACAAGTAAAACTCTTGCATTTGCAGGGATTTCTTGTGATACCGCGGCAATTTGCCCTTCACCAAAGTGAATGCGTGTTGGATTTTGAAAACTGAAATTTAACATTGTTATTTCCTAATATTATTCTGTAAGTCATGTAAAATACCAATTGATATAAACAATCGCTCATTCTAAAGCGGTTTAAATATCCAGTATCTACGTTGCTTTAAATCCCAATAGCCTGCTATTGCTCAATCAAGCGCCTTGCTACTGAAAATTTATCCTCGTTTAAAATTGATCGATTCATTAAATCAATTGGTATAAATGCGCTTTTTGAACAGAAAATTTGAGTCTTTATTCTGTTCAAAAAACTATTAAATAATGCTCAACACTATATCAATATTACCGCGTGTTGCATTTGAATATGGGCAGACTTGGTGCGCTTTATCTACCATGACTTGTGCTTCGTTTTTATCCATATCACCTAACGACACCGCAAGTTTAACTGCAATACCAAAACCACCTTCAACTGCACCAATAGCAACTTCTGAGTTGATATAGGTATCACTAGGTAAAGTAATTTTTTCTTGGCCGGCAACAAATTTTAGTGCGCCAATAAAGCAGGCGGCATAACCGGCAGCAAATAATTGCTCTGGATTCGTACCCTGCCCGTCATCGCCGCCTAAACCTTTAGGTGTTGACAATGTAAGGTTTAAACGGCCATCGTCTGATTTTGCACTACCTTCACGTCCACCAGTGGCTGTTGCTTTTGCGGTATAAGCTATATTTTGTAATTCTTTCATGACACATTCCTATACATTGGGTTTAGAAAGTCACTTATAAATACGTGACTTTCTAAGTTACAGCTAAGTAAATTTAAGCAGAAAGTTGAGCAAGTAATTTCTCAGCAGCTAGCGCTGAACTCGCAGGGTTTTGACCAGTAATAATTAGGCCATCTTGTACTGCAAAGGCATGCCAATCTTCTGCTTTTTGGTATTCACCACCACGTTTAATAAGTTCATTTTCTAGTAGAAACGGCACTACTTCAGTTAGTTCTACCGCTTCTTCTTCACTGTTTGTAAAGCCAGTTACTGCTTTACCTTTAATGGCAAACTCGCCCGATGCTTGTTTAACATTTAACAACGCTGCACTCGCATGACAAACAGTTGCTACGGCTTTACCAGCGTTTAAAAAGCTTTCAATCAAGGTGATCGAGTCAATGTTACCGGTAAGATCCCATAATGGACCATGCCCACCAGGGTAAAATACGCCATCAAAATCACTTTCGTTAACTGAAGATAATTTTACTGTAGCTGAAATTTTAGCTTGTGCTGCAGCATCATTGTCGTAACGGTCAGTGGCTTCTGTTTGAAAATCTTCCAGCTTACTTGTTGGGTCAATAGGTGCTTGACCGCCTTGTGGTGAAGCAATAGTTACTTCAGCGCCAGCGTCGATAAATGCATAATAAGGGGCGGCAAATTCTTCAACCCAAAAACCTGTTTTTTGACCTGTGTTGCCAAGCTCGTCATGTGAAGTAAGTACCATCAATATTTTCTTAGTCATATTCATTCATCCATTTATTTGTATAAGTTAATGTAAGTGCGTTTGCGTCTTCATTTTCAATACAGTTAGTATATGCACAGAAACCCACATGAACAATGCAGATTAAACTGACAACATTGTATCAATAATTGATACAATGTAAGATTGGCTATGTATTTTGATTAATTAGGTAGTGTTTATGGATATTTCATTTGAGCAGCTTAAAAGCATGGTTGTTTTTGCTCAAGTTATTGAACAAGGTAGCTTAAGTGCGGCAGCGAAACATTTAAGCTTATCTCGCGCTGTAGTTAGTTATCATCTGAAAAAGCTTGAAGCACAACTTGAAGTAAAGCTGCTTAATCGTTCAACGCGCACTATTAACCTTACAGAAGCAGGTCAAGCCTATTATGAACGCTGTCGCATCATTGCTGAGCAAGCAAGTGTGGCCAAACAGCAAATTGAAAATTTCAAAAATGAACCTATTGGATTACTTAAAATTACCTGTCCAGTAAATATTGGCTTGCAGACTGTAGTGCCAGCCCTAAATGAGTTTAAGAAGATTTACCCTAAAATAGAGCTTGATGTTATGCTGACTGATGAAGTGGTAAACATTATGAAAGAAGGGATAGACTTAGCCATACGTGGTGCACCATTACCCGATTCTGGTTTACAAGCAAGTAAGCTTGCCATTCTAGAAACGTGTCTTTGTGGTGCCCCTGATTACTTTCTACAGCATGGTCGGCCAACTAAACCTTCAGATTTAGCTGAACACCAATGGGTGATTTATAAATTAACTTCAGGCGTCTTAACGCTAAAGAAAGGCAGTCGCTCATTCAGTATTGCCACCAAAGGAAGCATTAGAACTAATAACTCGGCTGCACGTACCGCATTTGTTGAGGCAGGACATGGCTTAGCCCGAATTCCTAAGTACGACGCTTGGCCGAAAATAAAAGCAGGAACCTTAGAAACCGTACTTAATGACTATGTTTTTAGCGATATAAACGTTTATGGTGTTTTTCCGCCAGGCACAGCCAACTCTAAAAAATTGAGGTTACTGCTTAACTTTCTTAAAGAGTATTTTACTCGTCAAATAAGTAATGATATGGCTAATATTACCTAGCCTCTGCCCAGTATTAACACAAAAAATTCGACACATCTAACCTTCTTGGTCTCTTTTTATAGGGTAGCCGTTTATCTATTAATAATTGTAACAAGCTCAAAGTTGCCTTTTATAATACCAAATGTAATAAATTATTGAGCAATTTTAAGCGAGGATAAATTGTTCAAGAATACATGTTTATTGTTCCAGACTAAACATAAGTACCTGCATATCCCTGCAGGCAAGACGTTTGATTGATTAGGGCATGGATGCCCGTAAGTAGAACAATGCAGGAGCAATTGTCGAGTAATAGCGGGCGTGTGTGATTGAAAACAACGCAGTTATTGACGATTTAAACCGCCTTAAAATGATCGATTATTTATTTCAATTGGTATAAGCACTTCTCCTGCAGTCCTCCTTCTTTTCTCCCTGTGAATGGTTCATTCTTTTTACAGGAAGGAAAGAATAAGAAAACAATGAGTGGGATTTGCTTCGACAAGGTTAATATCAGTTATCTGCGGGACAGGTTCGTTGAAAGTATCAACACTAGCAACTTGAAGTTCTTCGTTCAATACTCACTAAATTTCAGGCATAAAAAAACCGACAAAAGTCGGCTTTTTTATTTCACTTTTAAGCACTGCTTAAATTACTAAAAGTAAAATAATAAGTGGCATCCCTAAGGGGATTCGAACCCCTGTTACCGCCGTGAAAGGGCGGTGTCCTAGGCCTCTAGACGATAGGGACACTAAAACAATATGAACATAGCTAATTAGCTACTTCATGTTTTGTATCTGATTGCTAAATGTATAAAAACACTTATCAATCTAAGTTAATGGTGGCATCCCTAAGGGGATTCGAACCCCTGTTACCGCCGTGAAAGGGCGGTGTCCTAGGCCTCTAGACGATAGGGACACATTAATACCAATAGAAAACTTAACACCTTGTTACCGTAAAAAGCTCTAGCCTAGTGAACTTATAATAACACTGTATATTCTATAGTATGTGTCAAAAAAACACTTACCAATAAACTTATCAAACTAAAAACGAGTGGCATCCCTAAGGGGATTCGAACCCCTGTTACCGCCGTGAAAGGGCGGTGTCCTAGGCCTCTAGACGATAGGGACACATTATAAACTCAAAATACTTACCATAATAAAACCGTATAAAGCTCTAGCCTAGTGAACTTATGATTTACATTATATATTTCTTGTTTGTGTCTTAAAACACGAACTCATTTTCATTTTACTTCCGAAGAAGCTTCCGAAGAAGTGGCATCCCTAAGGGGATTCGAACCCCTGTTACCGCCGTGAAAGGGCGGTGTCCTAGGCCTCTAGACGATAGGGACACTAAAACGATAAAACATAGCAATAAAGCTTTGTTTCTGGCTATCCGATTAACCTAGTCTTTCAACCTAATTCATCCAATCGCCGTTATCTTTTTAACTATCTTTCACTTGTGCTATCAACACGAGTGAATAATATTGGTGGAGCTATGCGGGATCGAACCGCAGACCTCTTCGCTGCCAGCGAAGCGCTCTCCCAGCTGAGCTATAGCCCCACATAGAAATAAAATAAGTGGCCTAATACTTACCTTACTCCAACATCCAAAAAGTAACTCAGTTACTCGTTGAAAGCGAGGCGCATTCTAAGCAGCGACCATGATACTGTCAACCCTTATTTTAGATATTAGGTCATTTTTTTTAAAGATTTAAGTTAACTGATTACTTATAATACAAGTTGTTTAAATTTTACCTAAATTTTACTTATTCGAGTTAATTTAATCGTCAAAATGTATGCGTTATTAATAACGCATACATTTGCCAACAACAATGAGCAACATCCATATAAATTCCAACTGAACTAAAATGAATAACAATACCTGAGTATATAGTGATTTGTTGATTAATCCTTCTAACAGCACTATAGACTATAGCGAGTTGCTTTATTTATTAATCATAAAAAGGTAAAGTTGGTTTTCAATTGAAAAGATAAAAAATTATATGCAGCTAAAAGAGCTCAACGTTGTTGCCATTGGTGGTGGACACGGCTTAGGACGTGTACTATCTACCCTCTCCTTTTTAGGCAACCAACTTACTGGTATTGTTACCACAACAGATAATGGTGGTTCTACCGGCCGTTTAAGAAAACGCAGTAGTTCAATTGCTTGGGGTGACTTACGAAACTGTCTTACTCAACTTGTTGACGAAAAGTC
This sequence comes from Colwellia sp. NW0002-52-1, assembly GCF_057550865.1. Lineage (NCBI taxonomy): Bacteria > Pseudomonadati > Pseudomonadota > Gammaproteobacteria > Alteromonadales > Colwelliaceae > Colwellia > Colwellia sp. NW0002-52-1. The sequence continues at coordinate 79,018 of NZ_BAAJLU010000005.1, forward strand.
AGTTGGTAGCCAACTGTTTGACTTTCGATTCGATGGTGAAGATGAACTTGGTGGTCATAATCTTGGTAACTTAATTTTGTACGGATTAGGAGAAATACATTCTCGTCCGCTTGATTCGATAAAACTTGTTCGTCGGTTATTAAGAGTTAAAACGCCGGTATTACCTATGTCTGAAACACCCACCGACCTTATGGCTTTTTACCCTGAAGGACTTTGCCGTGTCGGCGAAATATCTGTTGATAAAATGTCGATGATGCCCAAGAATTTAATGTTGGCTCCTTTAGTTAAAACATTACCAAGCTGTGTAGAAGCCATTTTAAACGCTGACCTAGTTATACTAGGCCCAGGAAGCTTTTTAACCAGCGTGATCCCTCCTCTACTTGTGCGAGATATTAGCAATGCTTTAGATCAAACAAATGCTCACCGAGTATTTATTGATAATATAGTAGCTGAAGATAGTCCTGCTGCTGCTCTTACGTTAGATGAAAAGCTAACTTGGATAGAAGAAAACGTTGGTTGTTTGCCAATTGATAGCGCTATATGTCACGACACTAGTGTAACCTCGACTCGTATCGATGTTTGTCATCATGAATTAAACAGTGATAGTGTTGGTCATTACCATAGTCGCGATAAATTAATTGCGGCTTTAAATATTTGTATTTCAAAGGCAAGTAACCATATCAAAATAGCGCAAGCAGCTGCCTTGCGCGCCAACTAAGTTAATATATTCATTATTTAAAACCAAAAAGCCAACGATACATTCGTTGGCTTTTGTTCGCATAATTTTTTTTAGTCATTGAATAAATTAAGTAACCTAGTTCTTCATAGGTAAGAAATTAGTATCTAATGATTCAATTTGATAATGCTACTTGTGACTTTCGTCTTGGCTTATACGGCTAGCAACTGCACCCATTTGGTCTTTATATTTTGCATCTTGGCGCTTGTTATAAGGACGAGCCGCGCTTGACGACATAGTTTCAAAATTCAATGCGGCAATTTTCATTTTTGGACGTAAAGCTAAAGGCAATTTACCACTGTTAAAGAATTCTAAGACTATTTGTCCTGACCAACCGGGATCAATTCTATGCGCGGTAACATGCACCATTAAACCTAAACGAGCTAAAGAAGAGCGACCATCTAACCAACCAACTATATTGTCAGGTAAGGTTACTGACTCTAGCGTAACGGCTAAAGCTAATTCACCTGGATGAAGGAAAAAAGCATCACCGTCTGGAATATAAATCTCATCACTCATAACAGAGTTCATGGCTTTTTGCATTTCAGGTTTAGGGCCGCTTAAGTCGATATAAGGCGCAGTATGGTCTTGAAAAACACGAAACTCATTACCTAAGCGAATATCTACGCTAACACCTGATATCATACTTCTGTCAGGTGGCGGTGAAATTGCTATTTGCCCTTTGCTAAGGCATTCTTCTATATCTATGTCACTTAATCTCATGATGACTCTTCTTAGGTTTCGTTGTTATAAATTCTAATTCATTGCTTGAATTATGTTGTATTGTATTAACGTAAAATTATGCTTAATTCTGCTGTTAATTTTACGCTATTCTTGTATTTAGTTTTATTGCTTGTTGTGCTTTGTTTCACTATATTTCTATGATTAATTTAGCTATGCACTGAACTATTTTTCACTATCACTTACTTCGACTTCAGCGGTTACTGGGCTACCCATATCGAGTTGATAATATAGTTGTGCTGCAACATTACGCGCTATAGTACGATACAGCAGCGCAACTTCTCCAGTGCTATTTTCATTAATTGCAAAACGCCCCGTGTCAGCATCTTCTCGAATACGAATATCTAGCGGTAATTGTCCTAATAATAGACTATTTGCTTCTTTCGCTATTCGTGTGCCACCACCTTCACCAAATAAGTGTGATTGATGACCACAATTTTCACATTGGTGATAACTCATATTTTCAATAATACCGAGCACGGGCAATTTAACTTGTTCGAACATTGCCATACCTTTAATAGCATCAGCTAAGGCAATGTCTTGAGGTGTTGTGATCACCACCGCGCCGGCTACAGGCACTTGTTGAGCTAAGGTTAACTGAATATCACCCGTACCAGGCGGCATATCTACAATTAAGTAATCTAACTCTGGCCAGTCGGTTTCGTTCAGTAATTGTGAAAAAGCTCGGCTTGCCATTGGCCCTCGCCAAACCGTAGCGTCGGCATCATCAACAAGAAAACCAATCGACATTGCACTTAAACCATGAGCCTCAAGTGGTGTAATTAACTTACCATCAATAGAGCTAGGTTTTGCGCCTTTTAATCCCAACATGGTTGGAATTGACGGACCATAAATATCAGCATCTAAAACACCAACATTGGCCCCTTCAGCAATTAAAGCATAAGCTAAATTTACCGCCGTGGTTGACTTACCAACACCGCCCTTACCTGACGACACGGCAATAATGTTTTTTATACCTTTAATATTATGCTCTCGCACAGCGTTGATATTATATTCAACGTCAAAGCTAACGGTTTGCTGAACTAATGCTGAGAGTTGCTCAGCAATATCATGAAGCTGCCCGTCACACGGGAACGGCAGTACCATTTTAACGACAATGTTTTTTTTAGCCATGCGCATCGTTAAAGATTGGGCAATAGCTTGTATGCCATGTGGAAATATATCTGAGCGATAAGCCGCTAAAAAATCATTAATGGCTTTTTGACTATCGACACTGACTTCATTTTTGGAAAAGAAATTTGATAACATGATTAAAACGCGCTTTTATCTCGCCTTTATTGATATAAAGACGATAATTCTTAATGAAAAGTAACGACAAATTCTGTACCATTCCCTGCATAATTACCACCAATAATATGTAAACTTTATATGTCTTTATCAAAGTCATCTGTGCAAGCAGCAGATAAGCGTAAAATTTTAGTCACTTGTGCCCTTCCCTATGCCAATGGTTCTATTCATTTAGGTCATTTATTAGAACATATTCAAACTGATATTTGGGTGCGTTTTCAACGTATGCGCGGCCACGAAACTTATTTTGTATGTGCTGACGATGCTCACGGCACACCAATTATGTTGAAATCACAAGAACTAGGCGTTACACCTGAAGAGATGATAGCCGCAGTGCGCGAAGAGCACATGGCAGACTTTGCTGGCTTCCATATCAGCTACGACAATTACCATTCTACGCACAGTGATGAAAACAAAGCCTTTGCTGAAGAAATTTATAACCGATTACATGCTAATGGTCATATCAAAACCCGTACTATTTCACAGTTATATGATCCAGAAAAAGGCATGTTCTTACCTGATCGCTTTGTTAAAGGCACGTGCCCTAAATGTAAAAGTGAAGACCAAAACGGTGATAGCTGTGATAACTGTGGTGAAACCTACTCGCCTACTGAAGTATTAAACCCGCGTTCAGTCGTTTCAGGTGCAACACCAGTTTTGCGTGATTCAGAACATTACTTCTTCGACCTACCCGCTTTTGGCGATATGTTGCAAGAATGGACACGCAGTGGCTCTTTACAAGAAGAAATGGCCAACAAACTAGCTGAATGGTTTGAGCAAGGTTTAAAACAATGGGATATCAGCCGTGATGCGCCTTATTTTGGTTTTGAAATTCCTAATGCTCCTGGCAAATACTTCTATGTTTGGTTAGATGCGCCAATTGGTTACATGGGTAGTTTTAAAAATCTATGTGACAAAAAAGGTATCGACTTTGACGCTTTTTGGCAATTAGACTCTGAAGCTGAGCTTTATCACTTTATTGGTAAAGATATTATCTACTTCCATAGTTTATTTTGGCCTGCCATGCTTGAAGGTGCGGGCTATAGAAAACCAACGTCAGTTTATGCGCATGGTTTTGTTACCGTTAACGGCGCTAAAATGTCTAAATCTAAAGGCACCTTTATTAAAGGCCGTACTTATTTAGATCATTTAAACCCTGAATATTTACGTTATTACTATGCGGCAAAATTGACTAGCCGTATTGATGATTTAGATTTAAATCTTGAAGATTTTGCGCAACGTGTAAATTCAGACCTTGTTGGTAAAGTGGTTAATATCGCTTCGCGCTGTGCGAGTTTTATTACTAAACGTTTTGACGGCATGCTTTCAACTAACATTGACAACCAAGCGTTAGCTGACGAAGTAATGGCAGCCGGTGATAGTATTGCTGCTCACTACGAAGCGCGCGACTTTTCTCGTGGTATGCGTGAAATCATGGCACTTGCTGACAAAGTGAATGAATATATCGCCATTAAAGAACCTTGGCAGTTAGTCAAAGACGAAACAAAACAGCAAGAAGTGCAAGATATCTGCTCGTTGGGCATTAATATGTTCCGCACATTAATGATTTATTTAAAACCTGTACTGCCAGTTTTAGCTGATAGCACGACTCAGTTTTTAAATGACGAGCTTATTTGGGAAGGTCATAAAACCTTATTAACAGATCATAAAATCAACAAGTTTAAAGCCTTATTACAGCGTGTTGATATGGACAAAGTTAATGCGATGACTGACGCCTCAAAAGATAACATGAGCCCGACACAAACTGCTGATGCAGAGAAAAAGTATACTAAGAAAGCTAAAGCTGAAAAAGTGGTTGATAACTCAGCAGCGCTTGCAGATCCTTTAGCAGCAGATCCTATTTCTGATGAAATACAGTTTGAAGACTTTGCTAAAATAGATTTACGTATTGCGAGAATCATTAACGCTGAACATGTTGAAAAAGCGGATAAACTACTACGTTTAACTTTAGCGTTAGATGACAAAGAAAATGGCGAAACACGCCAAGTATTTGCCGGTATTAAATCTGCATACCAACCTGAAGACTTAATTGGTAAACATACTGTGATGGTGGCGAACTTAGCACCTAGAAAAATGCGCTTTGGTATGTCAGAAGGTATGGTTTTAGCTGCAGGACCAGGTGGTAAAGACTTATGGATATTAAATCCTGATGATGGTGCGCAAGCGGGAATGCGTGTTAAATAGGTATCTACGAAAAGTAGCCATTTAAAGTGGCTAGCTAAAGTAAAAAGGCAAACCTAGATTCTAAAATAAGGTTTGCCTTTTTTAATATTACTCAACTTGATATTACATCTCGTAACTTTCATTAACTCGCTTTATTATAATATTTTCAATAATAAAGCATAAATATAATACTATTATTCTCTATGACATTATTTAAGCTCAGCAATGTTCCAACTTCTACTCGCATAATTGTCGCCATGTTTTTGGGGTTAATTATAGGTAGTTTCAGCGTTCCGTTGTACTCAACAGTTAATCACCTTGCTAATGCTTTTGTCATGTTATTACAAATGACCGCCCTACCTTATATCGCACTGTCTCTGATGGTTGGTATTGGCGGCTTGTCTGCTAGCAAAGCTAAGTCAGCGCTTAAAGTTACCTTGATACTCGTGATATTACTTATAGCCCTGATGTTATGCTTTATTTTGATGGCACCTTTATCATTTCCCAACTGGCAAACTGCCGAATTTTATAGTGCTAATACCGTTAAGGTTAGCCAAGAATTTAACATCATAGAATTGTTTATACCGTCAAACCCCTTTAACGCTTTTGCAAATGCGTTGATCCCTGCGGTGGTATTTTTCAGTGTTTTTATTGGTGTTGGTTTAATGCCAATCAAAAATAAGCGTCAAACGTTAGCTGTATTGAGTAACTTAAGGCAATCGGTAAGCAATATCAGTCATTTAGTGATGCGTTTAGCACCTATTGGTGTGTTTTGTATTGGTTGGCGAGCAGCGGCAACGCTAGATGCATCTCAACTTGATGGCTTAATGATTTATGTTGCCAGTGCACTGGTATTAACTGTTTTATTGGCTTTTGTTGTATTTCCTGCGCTATTAGCCACTGTAACGCCATTTGGTTATAGAGCCATTTTAAAAGCTTCAAGAGAGGCCATGATCACGGCTTTTGCAACCGGTAGTTTTTTTGTTGTTATTCCCATTATTGTTGAAAAAACTAAACAACTGATTTCCTCGCAGTACCCCGATACTGACAACGTTGATAAAGTATCAGATGTTATCGTACCTATAAGTTACAGTTTACCGGTAGGTGGTAAATTACTTTCACTGCTTTTTGTTTTGTTTGCCGCTTGGTTTTCAGGTGCTTACATAAGTTTTGAAGATTATGTAAAGCTTGTTGTAATGGGCATTCCGCAGTTATTTGGTACTAGCACCTTAGCAATGCAAAACCTGTTAGAGATATTTAATGTTTCGCATAGCATGTTCGACTTTTTCCTTGTGTCTGAAAACTTAGTTGTTGGCCGTTTGTCTGCCTTGCTATCTGTTACTTTTGCCTGTTGCTTACCTATATTGGTAGCAACCAGTATGGCAAAATCATTTACCCTAAAGAAAAAAGCTCTGCTTAAATACTTACTGATTATTCCTACTCTGTCTGTTATATCTTTCATCAGTTTAAAGCATGCTTTCAGCTCTATAAGTTACCAATATGAAGGCTACACTAAATTCATAGAGCGTGATTTTTTAATGGAAAGCGTAAACACTACACTTTTAGATAAAGCACAAACCATTAACGAAAACATGCAACCTAATGTAAGTGTATTAAACCGTATTAAAGAGCGAGGTTACTTACGTGTAGGATATTTCCGCGATGATTTACCTTACTCTTTTCACAACGATAAAGGCAAACTTGTTGGTTTCGATATTGAAATAATGCACCAACTAGCTTTAGATCTTAATGTTGATATTGAGTTTGTTAAAATCTTTCATAATGAAGCAAAAACATTACTCACATCAGGTTATTTGGATATTACTACCGGCGTACCGGTTATTCCTGACAACATGACAAAATACACATTAACTATGCCTTATAGTTCGCAGAGCTTAGCGATTATAGTTAAAGATAAACGTCGTGCAGAGTTCACAAAATGGGACAATATATTACAACGTGATGATCTTATTTTAGGTATTCCAGAAAGCTTTTATTATGAAAAAGCCATCGCTAGAACCTTTACTCATGGCAAAGCTTGGGAAATATCAACGCCTAGATTGTTTTTTAAACCCGAGTATTCACATATAGACGCTATGTTATTTGGTGCCGCAGCATCATCTGCATGGACAATGCTAAACCCAAGTTACACCGTGGTAGTCCCTAAACCTGAATTATCGCCACTGTTTATGGCATTTCCTATCAATAAGAATGACCATAGTTTTGAGTTGTTTATGCGCAATTGGATTACCATGAAACAACAGAGTAAAACCATTGATAAACTGTTCGATTATTGGATCAGAGGCGACAAAAGTATCAGCCCTTAAAAGCCAATAAAGCTTTATTTACTCAATAAAATGAAAACTAATCAAGAGTTAAAAACAACAATGAAAAAAACGATAAAGGCACTTTTCTCAAATAAACCCAGTATTGCAATAATTATATTTGTTGCGGCATTCATTACTGGCTGTGCAAAAATAAACGATATTTCAACGAACTTAGACCGCGAAAACTTTAAAAGTTACTTTTCGCCAACCAAGGTAAAAATTTATACTGATGAAAAAGAATTTGTTGGTAAACATAAATTCCTAGGTTTGGTTGAAGGCGAGTCTTGCCAAGAAAAAGCTCATCATGCTTCGCCGAACGAAATTGATGCTCGCACTGAGGCTAGAGGCAAAGCATACAAACTAGGTGCCAATGCCATTATTTTTAGTCAGTGTGTACTGATTGAAGAAGATAAAGCCGCTAAATATTGTTTGTCTTCAACGGTTTGCTATGGTCGAGCTTACCAAATTGAACAAGTAAAATAATGACAAGCAGCGTTAATTTCAACGTTATTGGCACAATTGCTTCGCCCTACAAGGAAAAATTCGCCATTCCTAGGCAGCCGGGTATTGTTACGGCGGCGCAAGGACAATTACGCCTAACTGGCTTAGCGAATAACGAAGAGTTAGTGCGAGGATTAGAGCAATTTAGCCATATTTGGTTGTTATTTGTTTTTCATGGCACGCTGTCGCAAGGTTGGAAACCCCTTGTGCGGCCGCCACGTTTAGGCGGTAACAAAAAGCTAGGTGTGCTGGCAACCCGTTCAACTTTCAGGCCCAACCCTATTGGTATGTCGGTGGTAAAGCTAGATAGAATTGAGCATTGTACGGTTAACTCAGATAATAGAAATAGCAAAGAAGATAAAACGTCTCAGGTGATATTACATATCAGCGAATTAGACTTGCTTGACGGTACACCTATTATCGATATTAAACCTTACTTGCCCTATGCAGATATTGTTGAAAACGCCCATGGTGGCTATGCGCAAAACCAACCAAGCAATAATATCACTGTCGAATTTTCACCGTTATCACTTAAAACCTTAGCTGACAATATAGCGTGCTACCCAACACTGCAAAACCTTATTGAGCAAGTGTTAATACAAGATCCCCGCCCTGCTTATAAGCACCATAAAACTGACGATAAAGTTTATGGTATGAGCCTGTATAGTTTTAATATTAAATGGCAGATGACTGACCTTACAACATTACAAGTGATCACAATAGAAGACGCTAAACACACTTAAGTTTAGCCACTAAATTACTATGTAATGTCCGATTATCGCCATGATTCATTGGTTATCTATTTATACTAAAGGTGACTACAATATCTAAGGATTTTCATTGAACACACCGAATAGCCAAAATTACCAAGCCTATCTTGAGCTGTTGTTACTCGCCGCTATTTGGGGCGCATCTTTTATGTTTATGCGAGTAGGAGTCCCTGAATTTGGTCCGATAGTATTTGCAGCTCTTCGAACGGGTATCGCGGCTATTTTTTTGATTGTGTGTTTAATTTTATTCAAACAAACTAAAGCCTTGAGAGGCTACTGGGGTAAAATATTTGTGGTTGGTGCGCTCAATACTGCGCTGCCATTTGCTTTGTTTAGTTACGCAACCTTAACCCTAACGGCTGGAACAGCTTCAGTTTTAAATGCTACCACCCCAATGTTCGGTGCTATTGTTGCTTATATTTGGTTGAAAGATAAGTTAAGTCTTAGCGCAACTTTCGGCTTATTTATTGGTTTTATTGGGGTCTATTTATTAGTATCCGACAATTTACATTTTGGCGTAACAGTTTCAGCGCCAGCAATGCAACACAACGCCTTGCTCCCCACATTAGCGGCTATGCTTGCTGCGCTTTGTTATGGCATTTCTGCCAATTATACTAAAAAGTATTTAAGCGCTATAAAGCCATTGGCTTTAGCTTCAGGCAGTCAAACTTCAGCCACCATTATGCTAGTACCGTTGAGTTTACTTTTTCTACCTGAAACTATCCCCAGCACTAATGCTATCGGCTCTGCTCTGTTAATTGGCATAATATGTACAGGCTTTGCTTACATATTATTTTTTCGACTTATTGCCCAACTCGGCCCTGCAAAGGCGATATCAGTAACTTATTTAATTCCTGCATTTGGCATTCTTTGGGGGGCTTTATTCTTAGCTGAAACTATCAGTTTGATGATGCTTATTGGTGGTAGTGTAACCTTGCTTGGCGTGGCGTTAACGACAGGAATACTGCAAAGTAAAAAGTAATGAATAGATATTACAAATACAAACTATAAACTGCAAATAAAGAGTACAAATAAACGGTTTTTAATACCGTTTATTTGTACGCTAATATACTCTTATTTGGCTATTTTTGCTTAACAACCTTACCTGTTTTCATCACAAAGTCTACATCGAGTAATTCATCAATATTATTTAACGGACTAGCGTGCATGGCAATAATATCGGCTACTTTCCCCACTTCTAATGTGCCTAAGGTTTTTGATTTGCCAATTAAGTCAGCGCCATTAATGGTTGCTGATACTAAAATGTCTTGTGGCGTCATACCAGCTGCAAACATTAATTGCGCTTCTCTCGCATTATAACCATGTTTTGAAACACCGCTATCAGTACCATAAGCTATTTTTACGCCGGCTTTGTAAGCGCGTTTAAAGTTATCGGTCATATCGCCGCCAACGCGGATCGCTTTAGCGCGAATCGCAGGTGACATAAAATCAGTAGTTTTTGCTAAATTAACTACGGTGTCTCCGGCCATTAATGTTGGCACTAAATACGCTCCACCTTTTTTAAAGAGTTTAATACTTTCTTTGTCGGCATAACTGCCATGTTCGATACTGTCAACGCCTGCGCGTAACGCGGCGTTAATACCCGCCGCAGCATGTGCATGGCTTGCCACTTTACGTCCTAGCGAATGTGCAGTATCAACCACTTCTTTAATTTCATCGTCAGCCATTTGTTGGCCAGTACCCGTATCTGTGTCTGATAACACACCACCTGTGGAGGTGATTTTAATGACATCGGCACCAAATTTTATCGCGTGACGAGTAGCACGTCGACAATCGTAAGGGCCATCACAAACGGTTTCTGCTGTGTGCAGTTTCATTAAATCGGGCGCCATGCCATCTACATCACCATGCCCACCGGTAACAGCAACACTACTACCAGCAGCAACAATAGTTGGTCCAGATATCCACCCTTTTTTTACCCCATCGCGTAAGGCAAATATTTGCTCAGCACTCGCGCCTAAATCACGAACAGTAGTAAACCCAGCCATTAATGTTTTATGGGCAAAATGAGCACTCTTCATTAAAGTATCGGCATCAGATAAGTTCACCGTATCACTGTCGTTGCTCGGACCAAGTTCACCTTGTAAATGTACATGCATATCCATTAAGCCTGACATAACAAAGCTCGAAGACAGATCAATGAGTTTGGCATCTGTTGCAATACTTTTTACATCAACAAAGCCTGATTTAAGTTCAGTAATTTTACCATCGCTAATCACCAACGTTTGTTTTTTAAGTGGTGCGTTACCGGCAGTAACTAATAACTCTCCGGCATGTATAACGGTTGTTTGTGCGAATGCTGTATGAGATATCGCTGCACTAACCATCAGCGCAATAGTTGTTATTGAAGATTTTAATCTAAGCATGTCTCGACCTTATTGTTATTTTAATGTTTACCTATAGTTATAACAGTATGGCAAAAGAATGAAAATTGTAATCGATAAATGGGGAGATTATTCAGTTCAATAACCACTCGGTTAATTTAATGATTAGTTTTAACTTACAGTGAGGAGCTTTATTTTTATCGCCTTAGCATGTTCTTTGTCGGCCATAAAAACAAAAAACCAGCGCTAGGCTGGTTTCTTAATCACAAAACTGTTAATTCGCGTAATGTGTTTCGCTTAATGCTGATGACCACCAGCGCCATGCGCATGGCCATGTTCAATTTCTTCTGCACTTGCTTCACGTACATCAGCAACTTCAAGATCAAAGGTTAATACTTTACCTGCTAATGGCGGGTTAATATCAACAGTTATCATAAATTTACCCGCTTTAACTACAGTAACTTGACGTTGCCCACCTTCGGTATTAACTACCGCAGTCATGCCCGCTTTCCATTTAGCACTTGGCGAAGGTAAACCTTGTAAATGTTTAACGGGTACACGCTGAATAGCGTCCTCTTGGCGTTCGCCGTAGGCATCTTCAGGTTGCAAAGTTACTGAGAACTTATCGCCCTTTTCTTTGCCTGCTAATGCGTTTTCTACGCCCACTAACATATTTTTATAACCGTGAAGATAAGCTAATGGCTCACCTGCGTGAGAATTTTCTATTTCTACGCCTGCTTCATCTTTAAGTACGTAGTGAAACTGAACAACGGTTTTATCAGTAATTTTCATTTTATTTCCAAGCTAGTCATTTAGGTTAATTTGCCAATAAAGTCGGCAAAAAATAATGCGTAAATCGTTGCGCCAGAGTTTAACAAAATAGTACAGGCAATTGAATTAAGAATTTATGCTTAGTATGAATTTTATCGCGGGTAACTAGGATATTGAGTCGATATCAATTTATGCCCAAAGCAATAAAATCAAGACACTGAGCACTATCAAAAACATACCTAAGTATTCAACAGCCGATATTTTTTCTTTAAAAATACGATAAGTAATAAACAGTGTTATAAAAAATTCTACTTGTCCTAGAGCTTTAACGTAAGCTACATGCTGAAAACTCATCGCAGTAAACCAACCTATCGAGCCAACAACACTGGTTAATCCTACAAATAAACATAATCGCCATTGCTTTATCATGGTGATAAGTTGATGCCTGTCCTGCCAATAAACGTAAATCAAAGAAATAAACGACTGTACTGTGATCATAAAAGTTAAGGTCAGCGCCGCGCTTAATAGTAAATCGCTATTTAAGGCCAAACTTGATTCTCGAACTAGCAAGGTGGTAATGGCTAACCCTAAACCTGACGCTAAACCAAAACCCGCCCCAGGGTTTTGAAAAACATCTTTAGCGGTAAACTTTACTTTCGACACTAACAAAATTCCAATCACACCAATTATGATAGAAAACCAGCCCATAAAACTTAAACCAATGGAGAATAGAAAAAAGCCTACAACCGCAACTTGAATTGCTTCTGTTTTAGCTAAGCTCGTTGCCACAGCAAAATTTCGGTATTTAAATGCAATCATTAAACATGCCGTACCAATAATTTGCATCACAGAAGCAATGAGCGCGTATTGAATAAACTGTGTATTTAAATCGGGGATTTCTAGGGCGCGATAGTCTGATACCCACCATAAATAAAGCCAGGCAAAAGGTAGTGCATAAATGTACCTCACTCCAGTTGTTGCCATCGCATTAAGGTGTTGCGTTAATTGTTTTTGGCCTGCTGTTCTAATTGCTTGCATAAAAGCAGCAAGTAAGGTGAAGTAAATCCAGAGTTCCAAAGAAATTCCAATGTAAGCCTTATATAGCAGTATTGTATGACTTACTTTTTTAAAAAACTATCTATCAATGACTATATTCATTATCAATGAGATTAATTTTTTATAACAGTAGTGATGTAAGTTGTTGAGATTATACCTTGGGGTATTAGCCAAGGCAGGATTTACTAAACAAATTAATAACGTAACTAAAATATTTAATAACTATTTAGTGAGATCAGTCGCTATATTAAACACTGGTATTAATGCTATTAAAGCATCGGACAAATAATACCAATTGAAATAAATAACGGATCATTTTAAGGCGGTTTAAATCGTCAAAAACTTATTTGATTTGGTGTAACTGGTCACACCTGTTGAGGTTAAATCAATAAAGAGTTACCTTAGTTATCTCGAGGTTATTCTAGGCTTTACAATGCTAAAATTACATTGCTTAAATGGTTATATTCAAAATATTTATCTAGCAGAATATGCCGATAAATTATTGTTACTTGATGGCTGTTGTCGTGCTGACATTACCGTAATAGAAGACTTTATTGTTAATCAACTTAAACGTCCTATGTCTGATCTTGCTTTAATTGTCGTTACCCATATGCATCCAGATCATGCTGGTGCCGCCAATTTTTTACGAAAAAAATATGCATGTAAAATAGCAGCTGCAAATGTAGCTGGGCAATGGTATTCAGGATTTGATGGAAAGTTGATGCATTTAACCGATATTTTACTAACGCTATGGGTGGCGGGTCGGCAGAAAAAAGCTAAAAAATATCTTTATTACCCAAGTACATTAACGCCCGATTATTACTTGAGCGATCAAGCGGTTTTACCTGGTTTTGAAGATTGGCAGGTGCACTTTACACAAGGTCACACTGACCGAGATATATCATTGCATCACCAAGTAAGTCAGCAAATTTATGTTGCCGATTTAATGGTAAAAGTACGTGGTGCATTTATCCCACCTTATCCAGTTTTTTACCCAAAGCGCTATTTACAATCATTAACCAAAATTAAGGCGTTGAATATAGAATCGGTGCTTTTGGCACATGGTGAGAAGGTGCAATTAACTGAACAACAATGGCAGCAACTTATTTCGTTGGCTCCAACGAAACCTGCCACACATTGGCGTTCAGTTAAAACAAAGCTTAAACGGGTATTATTTAGCCGCTAAGGGATCAAAGCTTAACTTTGATATACCCAAGCTAAAAATGATTTAGATTCATTCACGTTGGTAAATGAAATTAATTTTGTGCCGTTTTTATCAGTTACTGCAACATTGTTTTTGTTAACAGAAATTGATTGTATTGGTGATGCGATCGAATAGATCGTACCTTGGTATGTATAAGACATAATAAACTCTTTTAGTGTGCGTTAAAACGCATGAACAAAAGCTATATTATTGTGTACTGGAACTTTTTTATTTGAAAAATAACAATTTTTTGCGAGCCGGGCTCGAAAAATCAGACAATAATTTAAGCTTAATAAATTAAGTGATGACTAACTGTGAAAGGGAAAGGCAAACACGATTTTATAAATAATCGGTTAAATAGACTAGATGGGAATAGTTAACGATCGCACTATAATGTTATTTGTTTAACAAGTAAATGTTTTTTAATGCTCTTTTATGATTTATTTATCAAATCTTTATAACTAAAGTCATTTAGCCCTCTTGAACGAGGGCAAAATAAAAGTATCAGTAAGTGCTAAGGTAGATCAAAATATGCATCAAAACTGACAGAAGCACTAAATAACAGAATCTACTAACTTATTATTGTCTGCCTCCTTCTTACGCTTACTGGTAATCCGCAAAAATGTAATAAAGTAAAATTGTTCGCTAAGTATTTACAAAGCAAATAACCTCCAATACTTTTAACCTCTTTTAATTCCCATGATATCGATAACACTCAGCTAGCTCACTCACACCTAAACCATTTTGTTTTTTCACTTCTATTTGTACATCAATGCGTTTTTTCAAGGCATCTACATGACTTATAACACCGATCATTTTGCCACTAGCATTTAACGAATCAAGCGCAGACAGCGCAATTTCGAGGGTGTCGTTGTCTAGTGTGCCAAAACCTTCATCAAGGAACAGTGAATCAATACTGGTTTTTGCACTGACTAAATCTGATAACGCTAGTGCTAGCGCCAAGCTAACTAAAAAGCTTTCGCCACCCGATAAGGTTTTGGTATCGCGCACACTATCGGCTTGCCAAGTATCTAAAACTTCTAGCGCTAAGTTCTCTGATTGCTGACATTGTAATTGATATCGACCATGTAATTTATTTAGCTGTTGGTTGGCTAAATATACTAAATGCGACAGTGTTAAGCCTTGGGCAAAGCGTCTGAATCTTGCACCGTCTGCTGCGCCAATTAAACCATTAAGATGTGAGAGATCGTCAAGCGCTATTTGCTGCTTTGTAATTTCATCGAGTAGCGACTTTTGCTCATCGCGCTGTTGTATATCTTGCGAAATTTGCTGACTTAATTGGCCTTGACGAATTTGCAGATGTTTCAACGTTTCGGTACAAACAGCGGCTTTATGATCGAATTCAGCCACATCTAAATCTTTTTCTAGCACTAACGACTGAGTAAACATTAAGTCGTTTAAGTACTCGTCGTTGTTAATAATTCCGGTGTCATTTCCTGCATCATTATCGGCATCAACATAAGTCGACTCAACCAGTGCTTTGGTTTGTATTTGAAGCTTTTCTTTATCTTGTTCAAGTTGCAATAATTGTTGCTGTACTTGTGCTAACTGCGCTTTGGCCTGTTGAGTTTTTTGCGTAATATCTTGTTGTAAAGACTTCAAGTTAAGCCTTTGCTCTTGGGTTAATAACGCAGCTTTAAAGTCTGTCTCTGTTGCGAAGTCACTCTGGGCGAGCTGATTTTTCCAAGTTTCCTGTGCAACTTGCTGTTGTGGCAGTAAACGATTTATTGCTTCAAGGTTTGCGTTTAACTTTCCAGCAATGTTTTGTTGCAGGTTTTTTTGATCGTGCAGGTTATTTTGCAACTGCAACAACGACTGTTCTTGGGTCTGTTGCTGCTGTTTTAATTGTTGACGTGCTTGTTGTGTATCTTGCTCAGCAAATAGTGTATTACGTTGTGAGCGTGTTTCATCTTGCTGTTTCTCAATCAGTATTAACTCATCTTTAATCGCCTGCTCTGTCAGGCTAAGCTGTTCTATCTTGCTATTGGCAATAGCAAGCTGCTGCTGTACTTGTTGAAATTGCTCTTTTTCTGTAACTACACCATTCAGCGCGGCTTGATATTTTTCACCTTGTTGTTCTAGTTCACTTAACCAAGCATTTTGTAACGGAAAAACATTAGTAAATTCATTAGCTGCTACTTCACTGCTTGCAGACTCTAAGTGTTGATATACATTGAATGTTTCAGGTAAAGCCAGCTGACTTTTTTGCATTGACGCATTTAATTTTTGATAAGTTGAATCTACTTTAGCCAGCAGCTGCTCTAAGTTTTGTTTATTTTGTTCTATTTGCTGGCACAATTGATTTAATTGCACGGTTTTGTTTTGGCTAAGGTTAGTTAAGTTGACTAACTGCTTGTCCAGCTCCAGCACTAACTCTGTTTGTTGGTGCTTAGTGTGTTTTAATTTTTGTAGTTGGTTATTGGCATTGTTGAGCGCTTCAAAGTGCTGTCTTCGAGCTTGAATATCGGTATTAATTTGCTCGAATGCTGACAACTCAAGCTCAATTTTCAGCTGCTCGCGTAAGGTTAACCACTGCTGTGACAACTGCTGTTGTTCTTGTAGCTTTGTACTTTTATTTTCATTAATTAAGTTAAGCTTTTCTTTTAGTCGTTCTTGCTCTGCAGATAAGCTTTTACCTTGAAGTTCAAGTTGTTCTAATTCTGCAGTAAGCTGTTTCAAGCGCTGCTGGTGCTCATTGTCCGCTGAATTATTTTCACTCAATGCTTGATAATCAGCAACGGCTGGGTGGTGTTCAGAACCACACAATGGGCAAGCTTCATTGGCTTTTAAGTTTGCTCTATGCGCACTAAGCGACATAATGGTTTTTTGTTGCTCAACAATCAGTTGCACATCAATCAATTCAGCTTTTTGGCTTTTATAGCGCTCTCGCAACGGTGCTAATTGCTCAATCACATTGGTGAGCTGCTGATTGTCTGCAGCAATGACTTGATCTATGTTGCCTAGCTCAGCACTGAGTACTTGATACCTTTGCGCATTATGTAATGCTTGTGTTTGCTCATTTAAGCTTGATTGCAGCTCGTGCAATTGTTGGCTGAGCACAGATTCACTTTGGCAATGATAATGCTGTAACAACTGATTTACGTCGTTTTCATGAGCCTTAAGCGTTAGTTGCTGTTGTTGACACTCTGTTTCTAATTCAACTAATTGCTGTTGCTCTTTACTAAGTTCACTGGTTAGTAATTCAGTTTGGTTTTGTAAGTTTGTATTTTGCGCTATTAACTCAAAACTCCCCTGCTTTTCATTAAACATTTGCTCAAGCATATTTCGCCACAATGGCAAGTGCTCAGGTAAAGCCGATAAATGAGCTTGTTGCTCAATAATGTTTTGTGAATGGGAGATTTTATCTAACTGCTGTTTTTGCTGTAACGTTAGTTGAACAACTTGATTTTTCGCTTGAGTTGTTGCTTCATTCGCACTCTTAACACGATTAGTTTGCTGATTTTTTTGCTCTGCCAATTGCGCTATTTTACTGTCAAGCGGTAGTACTTGCTCAACAATTAATTGCTCTGTTTCTTGCTGATGAGCAATGAATTTTTCATGGGATATTAAAAATGCTTTTAAGGCCTGTTCGGCAGTTTCTAGTTGTACCTGACTTTTTTTGGTATCAACTTCAAGGGCTTTCTCTTGGTCTTTAAGCTCAGAAAACTGATGATTAAAATGATTAAGTTGTTGAAAATCTGCACGTAAGTTTTCTGCAGGCTCTGACAAGGCTAACGTTTGCAACTGTGCGGCGTTATCTACTTGCAATTGTTGTGCAGCAGCTTGTTGTTGCTCAGCAATGGTGCTTTGCTGGTTAGCATTTTGCACATTCACTAGCCAATTTCGAACTTGTTGCCAGTGCGCAAGCTGCGCTTCATAAGGCTGCTGCTGAGCTGATACTTTATTGAGTTGGTTGTTAATCTCGTTTTGTTGCTCTGTAGTTAACAACTGCATGCCTGTACTTTTAGCCTGCAATAGCTTTAACTCATTAGTTGCACTTTTATGTTGCTCGAATACGGCTTTAGAGATATCACCATAAATTTCACTACCGGTAAGCTCTTCTAATAAATCGGCACGTTCATTAGCGGGAGCATTTAAAAAGGCAGCAAATTCACCTTGTGATAACATCATCGACTTTTTAAAACGTGAGAAGTCTAAGCCCGTTAAACGCGCTATTTCTGTGCGAATATCAGAAACCTTTGTTGCGATAACTTTTGCTTCACCCAAGCTAGTCTCTGCGTTATGGACAGTGTCGTGGGTAACAATTAGTTTAGCTAATTCGGCAGTCGGTTTTTGTAAGTTTCCATCAATACTGTTTTTTGCTCGACGTTGACTCCAAAAAGCACGATAAGCTTGTCCCTTAACTTCAAACTCAACCTCAGCTAAGCAATTCGCTGTTTGGCGGGTCATTAATTGATTTTGCTTATCTGATATCGTTAGCCTTGGGGTTTGGTGATATAGCGCCAAACACATGGCATCGAGTATCGTGGTTTTTCCTGCTCCCGTAGGGCCAATAATGGCAAAAAGCGCACTGGTATCAAATGGCGACTGGGTAAAGTCAATTTTCCAATGACCTTTTAAAGAATTGATATTTTCAAAGCGAAGCGACAATATTTTCATTATTTAGCCTCCGCGTTGTTAGTATTTTTAGCTGAGCTTACTTCAGCTTCTTTATGTTCAACCAACGCCCGTTTGGTTGAACTGGCGAGTTGTGTTTGCTCAGCAATATTTAAATATAAGCTGTTTAGGCGTTGTTTACGTTGCTGCTGCTCTGGAGTTTGCCAATTTTCTAGCGCTAATCGTGCATCAAATACCTCTTGAACACTTAATTCGCTTAAAGTCACTTTTTTCTCATGACTTGGCATTTGTTGGCGCGCTTTTTTACTGCGCCTGACCAATAACACTTCAACCGGAAAATCTTTCACGATTTGTTCTATTCTAGCGCTTAAATCAAGTAAGTATTCTGCGCTTTCAACTTCAATATCTAACCAAATTTTTTCTTGGCTAGTAGACTTGCTAGCACTTAGTTCAAGGGCTAACGATTCCGTAACCGCAGTAATATCTTGGGTGAGCGTATCTAAATGGGTTTTTACAATAGCTAAAGGTTGAAAACATGGCACGTTAGATAATGTTACTTCGCCGAGCTCTCCATTTTTAAACTCTGCAATAACAATGCTTTTTTGAGTTTTAGCTTCATCAAAACTTAATGCGATAGGCGAGCCGCTATAACGAATATGCTCACTTTTAGTTACTTTTTGCGGACGGTGAATATGACCTAAAGCAATATAGTCGGCAGCAGGAAATTCGCTGGCAGGAAAAGCCTCTAATGTGCCAATATAAATATCACGTACCGACTCACTCACCGATGCGCCAATAGTGGTTAAATGCCCGGTAGCAATAATGGGTAAACGAGTAGCTTTATCTTGTTGCTGTGTTGATAACGTTTGTGCATGCTCAAATAACACTTGGTAATGCGCTGAAATAGCTTGCTGCAATGACTGTTGTTTTTCACTGGCTGACTGTCCAGCATAACTTTTGACAATATCGCGTGCTCGAATAAAGGGAATAGCGCAAATAACCGCTTGTTGATCCGTTTTAAGGCTTTTTAGGATAAACACTTGTTCAGACAAATTGCCACTGGCGGTTGATACCACCTTAGTTGATAACTGCTGCAATAACTTTTGTGACTCAGATAACATGGCAACTGAGTCATGATTCCCCGCTAATATCACTAACTGGCAGTCGGCTTGATGGAGTTTGGCGATAAAATCAAAATACATTTCGCGAGCATAACTTGGCGGTGTGCCGGTATCAAAAATATCGCCCGCAACAATAATGGCGTCTATTTTCTGACTTTGCGATTGTTCAACTAGCCAATCTAAAAACTGTTGATGCTCACGTGCGCGACTTTTGCCATAAAAGTGTTGGCCTAAATGCCAGTCGGATGTGTGAATAATTCTCATAATTTAGTGTGCGCCAACAGCTTAAAATCAAAGTAATTATTCTACCGACTCTCTTGAAAGGTTGCTACAGCACTTGTTTGAAACATGGCTAAATAATTCAGAATCATCTTAATTTTAGACAACTAATCAGGGTAGCCAGTTATTTTTTTAATATTTTGATAAATAGGCTTTAATTGTTGATACATTTTCAGATAAACCTGTTTGTATAATTGATTATATAATTTTACGTTAGCTGGACTAGGAGTAAAAGTTTGCTCAGTACGGGTCATTGCGCTGGTTGCTTGGCGGTAGTTGTCATAATAGCCTAAGCCAACAGCGACATTAATGGCAGCGCCTAAGCCTGACGCTTCAAAGGTATGCGGTCTGTGTACCGGCAAATTAAAAATATCAGCGGTTAGTTGCAATGCGGCATCTGACTGCGAGCCGCCGCCTGAAACCATCAACTTGGTTATTTTACATTTTTGACGTTTTTCTAAGTTCTCTTTACCTTCTCTTAATGCATACGCCAAACCTTCTAAAATTGAGCGGTAAATATGCGCTCGCGTATGCACATCACCAAAGCCGATAATCGCCCCTTTTGCTTCAAGATTTTTTAACCCTGGAGACCAATAAGGTTGTAGCATTAACCCCATAGAACCTGGCGGTACTTGGGCAACGAGTTGATCAAATAAGCTCTCGGCACTAACGCCTAATGTTTGCGCTTTTTCAACTTCATTTTGACCAAATTCTTGCTTAAACCAGTTAACCATCCAAAAACCACGATAAATCATCACCTCACTGCTGTATTGCTCTGGAATAGCTGACGGATAAGGTGGAATAAAACTGTGCGGCTCAACATACTTAGTGTTGTTTGTATTAATAGTTGCGGTTGTGCCATAACTTAAACTTGCTGTGTCAGGTTGAATACAACCTGAGCCCAACACTTCACAGGCTTTATCAGACGCTGAAGCAATTAATTTTGTTCCTACTTTTAACCCTGTATGCGTGGCAGCATCACTACTGATTTCCCCCAAAACATCACCCGGTTTAACTAAACTTGGTAACATTGAGCGCTTTACAGGTAATGCATGCCATTTCCAATCCCAAGCTTTTGCCCAGTTTTGTTTTTTATAATCAAAGGGAAAGTAACCAACAATACTACCTACTGAGTCTTTGAATTGCCCCGTTAAACGGTAAGTTAAAAATCCTGACAATAGTAAAAATTTATCCGTACGCTGCCAAACATCAGGTTCATGTTGCTCAAGCCAGTTCGCTTGCGATTTACGACGAAAATATTCAATAACTTTACTTTGACCTATTAAGGAGAATGCGGTGCGCCAATACCAAGGCATTGCCTTGTTTTGTTGACATAAACGTTGATCAAGCCAAAGAATAGCCGGCCGAAGCGCTTCGCCATGTTTGTCTAAGTTGATCACGGTTCCACGCTGAGTGGTTACCGTAACCGCCGTCACCCTATCGCGATAACCATTTTCAATAACCTCGTCTTGCTGCCAAAGTTGTTGGCAACACTGACCTAGCATTTGCCAGAAGTAATCAGCATTTTGCTCAGCCCACCCCGGATTTTTAGAAAAATAAGCTTCAAGTTCTATTCGGCTTTTAGCGACCAAGTTACCTGCTAGATCAAACAGTAAAGCGCGAACACTTTGTGTTCCATTATCTATGGTTAACATTAAATTACTTGTTTGCTCTTCAGTGTTTTCGGGTTTATCACTTTCGGTCATGTTATCACTCATATTGATGCACCATTAGCTTGTGGCAAACTATATGAACATTGCCACAGCGCTAAATATCGCTTAATTTCTTGTTGCCATTTTGTTTCGCTCCAAGATAAATAAGGCGAACAAAGTGCTTGAACTTGGGGCAAAATGTCACGAGCGCCCGCAGGTAATACGTTACCCAGTCGTGTACGGCGTAGCAATAGATCATCGAGATGTTGCACTTGTTCAAATCTTACCGCCCAAACTAACTCTGCCCACAAGTGCCTACTATAACGTATCGGCTGACAATCATGTTTTGCATTGGCTTGAATAAATGCAGCACTAAATTCACCATAACAGGCTATTATTTGTTGTTGAATATGATGACTAAAAGTTAGTTTTAGCTGGCCATCATATTGCGATAAAATAGGTTGCTGACTCGCAACATTAAGTGCTCTTGTTAACGTGAGTTCGTTTGCTTTACCTTCAAGCATTAACTGCTGACAAACCTGATCTAGCACTTGCTGTGCAATCAACCTAAAAGTAGTTAACTTACCGCCAGTAACGGTGAATACGCTTTGTTGTTGCGTGATATGGTGATCGCGTTTTTCTTTCGATGGCGTCAATGCATTATCTGTTGTACTGACGGGACGAACACCGGCAAAAGTTGAAATAATATCATCTTTGGTTATTTTCGCGTTTGGAAACTGCTGCTCTACCGCCGCTAGTAAATAATCAAATTCTAACTGACTTATTTTAGCTTCAAACGACATGTCATCATTATGATCAACATCGGTTGTACCCACTATAGTTACATTTTGCCATGGGTATATTTGCACAGGTCTTTTATCTTGAGAGTGTTGAACAGAAATAACACTAGCCACCGGTAAGCGCCAATTCGCTATTACTAAATGGCTACCGCGCAGTGGTCGCATATTTACTGATGATTTTTTATGGCTATCGCTTTGCTTATCATGATTTACTTGCAACAAGTTAGACCAAGCGCCACAAGCATTAACAACCACTTTAGAATCAATTATTAATGCTTGGTCTTGCCCTTCAAGAACAACTGATAATTGACTATTTTTTTCATTAATATTAAGTGCTGACACTTGCGCATAATTGAGTGCTTGTCCGCCGAGCTGCAATGATTCTTGGATCAAACGTTGTACTAATCGAGCGTCTTCGGTTAGTGCATCAAAAAACTGTGTGCCACCAAGTAAGTCTGGCTCAACCACATGCGGTGCTAAAGACAAATATGCGGATTTTGGCCAAAACTTATGCTGTTTTTCGCCAGCGATAAAGTCATAACAAGACAATAAGCGATTAAATAACCAAGGTCCTGGAAACGCTTTTTTATAATGACTTAGCGCAAAGCTTTGCTTGGTAATTAGAGGCTGCCCTTCTGTTAATAAGCGTTGACGCTCAATCACAGATTCTCGGGTTAATGCCACTTGCCCTTGTGCCATGTAACGTAAACCACCGTGAACCATTTTCGAAGAACGACTCGAACTGCCCCATGAAAAATCTTTTTGCTCTAACAACAACACTTTTAAGCCCATTTGACAGGCCAACTTTAAAATGCCAGCGCCAGTAATACCGCCACCAATAATCACTAAATCCCAATCAGAGGTGTTTTCAATGTCAGCGATACGTTCGGTGCGCGACTGCATTATATTTCGGCTAAGTTGTGTAATAGTCATATTAAGAATATCAATATTTTCATTGTTTTAAGCTTCACTATTAAGGGTCATTGAACTTACTTATATAGATATGAATTTTATTTTAATAATGTACCGGGGTTAAGTTGCTGTTCGGTGTCAAAGTGCTCAACAAGGTTTGCCAAAACTTTCATACCCAACTCACCTTTTTCTATCGACAAGTACGGCGCATGATCTTTACCAACACCATGTTGATGACTAATGGTGCCGCCATTGTTAACTATGGTCAGGCTTGCCTGATGCTTAAGCTTTTTCCAACGCGCAAGTGTTGCCGAATAACTACTAGCATTTCGATAAACATAAGTGGTGTATAAGCTACAACCTTGACTGTAAACATGAGAAAGATGAGTAAATACATGAACTTTTTCATTTTCTGCTGCTAAACCAACACGCATCGTTGCTTCAACTTTTGCCATTAAATTATCAACATTGCTCCAATCTGTGGCGGTTTCAAAGGTGTCGACAACGTAGCCTTTTAGCCATAAAGCCTCACGTAAATAAGGCGAACGAAAGCGATTTGCTTGCCATTTTTTACCTAATAGCTCGCCCGTACTAACACCTTTGAATTTTTTTACCACACTATTTAATTGCTTTTTACTGGCTGAAACTTGTTGTTTAGTGCCGGTTAAGCCAAAAGTTAACATGCACTTCTCGTTTGCACAGCCTCGCATAGATAAGTAACGCTCTAACCACTTTATCGCACTTTCGTGACCCGCAAGTTTTAATTGCGTTTGTGTTTCAACCGCATTACTCACTCGCAGCATAGACAAAGCAATACGTTGTTGCACCGCAGCTTGGCAAAATTGACTTGCTGCTTGCCAATTTTTAAAGAAGATCACCGAGAACTTCTCTGCATCAGCAACTTTACTTACTCGCACTTTTATTTCAGTTAAAATACCAAAGCGACCTTCAGATCCTAGTAATAACTCACGTAAATCAGGTCCTGCTGAAGATGCCGGAAATGTTGGTACGTCAAGCGAGCCAGCAAAGGTTTCCATATTACCACCAGCAAATAATTGCTCTATTCGACCATAACGTAATGACTGCTGACCACTTGAGCGACTAGCAACCCAGCCACCTAATGTTGATAGTTCGAAAGATTGCGGAAAGTGCCCTAGCGTATACCCGCGAGCTAATAACTGCGCTTCTACCATGGGGCCAGGCGTACCAGCGCCAAAAGTGGCAATTTGGCTTTGCTCATCTAAATGCAGTAATTGGTTCATTCGCCCCATATTAACTGTTAGCACGGGGCGCGGAGATTGTTCGACATTGATATGTCCAGCGACACTTGTACCACCGCCGTAAGGAATCAAAACAATATTTTCTGCTTTTGCGTAGCTAAGAATATCTTTAACATCTTGGGTATTTTCAGGAAAGCACACACCATCAGGAAAACAGTTGATTTCGCCACTATGCATGGCTAGCCAGTCGGGTAATGATTGCCCTTTTGCATGACGCACCCGTTGTTCGGCGTCAACAGAGACTAATGGGTGCTGAGGTAAACGAGATTCTGGTACGGTGTTAATCACCTCGGCTAAACCAATATCATCAAGACGATGTCCTGCTCCGACAAGCGTACTTAAAAACTCTCCAGCCGATTGTGGTAACTCCATTGAGGTGCTTTCATCTCCCCAGCCATTCCAACGTCTCATTTTACAGCCCTTTATAATTTTATTACGTATTATATTAAAGCAAGTGTATAGTGATGAAATGTCCTAAAAAGACAGTCGAGGTGACATATTTGGACAACCTTATAGGCGACAGGCAGCAATGAGCAGTTTTATTCATTTATCAGATAACGACAAACAATTAAGCAAGCAATCAAAAAAGCAAAACGATACAAGCTTAGATTCAAGCTTCGATAATAGTCTCGGCCAAGCTTCTGTTGCCGCTATTAAGCAATATTTACAATTGGCCGACGAACAAAAACTCGATATTGATACCATCTGCCAATCTATCGGCCTAGATAAATCACTTTTATCTGATAACAGCCAGCACATTAGCGGCGAGCTTTTTCAACAACTTATTGCGGCCTTACTTGAACAATCTAACGATGAGTTATTCGGCTTACATACCGCAAAATATGTGCAAGCTGGGTCTTATAGTGTTTTGGGTTTTATTTCGATGAACTGCGAAAACCTAGGACAAGTTATCAGTAAAATTCAACCTTTTGAAAAATTAGTTGGCGATATGGGCACAACAACTTTTTCGCCATTAGGTGAGCAAGTAAAAATTAGTTGGCATTGCCAGTTTACCGACACAAGTGTTAAGCGTCATATGGTCGATAATTGTCTCGCGTCTTGGCTAACCTTTGCCCGATATTTGGTTAGCCAAGACAGCAACCCAAGTGAACTGCGCTTAAGTCGCCAGCAACCTTCGTTGAGCCAGCAACAAGAATATCAAGCGATGTTTAAGTGTATAATTCACTATGGTCAAAGTGAGAATGCCATAATATTTAATAAAGCCTTATTGTCGGTGCCATTAAACAAAGGTGATCAACAGTTATTATCTACTCTTGAAAATCATGCAAAAACCTTAGTTTCTAATTTAACAATAGAAGAAGATATTGCGGCGCAATTAAGAAATCAAATTGAAAAATCGTTAAAAAGCGGGGCTTTTCACCAGAAAGACATGGCAGATAAATTTGGCATTAGCACCAAAACGTTACAGCGCCGTTTAACAGCATCAGGCTTGAGTTTTCAGAGTTTACTTGATGAAACTCGACTCGCTATGGCTAAAAAGCATCTAGCGAACAATAGCTTAAATTTAAATCAAATTAGTATCGAGTTAGGCTTTACTGAACCAAGATCTTTCTACCGTTGGTTTAATAAACTCACCCAACAAACCCCAGGTGAGTTTAGAAAACATAGCTTAATTTCTTAACTTTATAACCCTGTAGATCTTTAGCTTCTAGTTTTTCACTTCCTAAACAATTGTTATTTATATTTAAAAAATAATTCACACTGCAACAAAGTAAAGCTAACCAACCTAAAAGTAAATTAAACTTGACACAACTCATCTACCCACCTAAGATTAAAAATGTAAAGCACACATTACTTTTTGTAATCAAAAGCAGACATTGGAGAGTAACAATGACAGACAATAATGGTGATACGCTGAGCAAACCTAGCTCGTTTAAACAAAGAAATAAAAGCAATATCGTAAAATTAAAATTTTGGACCGCCATGTGGGTATTAACCATGGCATTAACAAATTTTGGGCCTTGGTTGCTATGGGACTACAACCTTACTTTCTCGGCTTTAGCAGTCATACTAAATTTAGCCTTAGGTGTTAAAATGGTATTAGCAAATATCACTCATTTAAAAGGTTTAGATGAAATGCAACAGCGCATTCAGCTCAACGCCATGGGTATAACCTTGGGCCTGAGTTTAATTGTAGGACTAGCTTATTCGAATTTAGATGTACTAAACCTAATTAGTTATCATGCTGAAATTTCGCATTTAGTTATTTTTATGGGCTTAACTTATTTAATAGCGACTTTTATTGGCCAGAGTAAATACCAATGAAAAATAAACTCAAAGTACTACGCGCTGAAAGAGACTGGACACAGGCACAACTTGCTGAGGCTTTAGACGTTTCTAGACAAACAATTAACGCCATTGAGAAGGGTAAATTTGACCCTAGTTTACCTTTAGCTTTTAAAGCAGCTAGGTTGTTCAAATTAGCCATTGAAGACATATTTCAAGATGAAGTTTAAAACAGTATAAAAAGTGCCAAGCTGTTAACGTGCCTGAAATGGTGAAAATTAACACTAAATATAATAAACCCAAATATATTAACTCGGGTTTATTATATTTTATTGTCGTTAGCTGACTATTACCTGTTTAGTTTTGATAAAACCTCTATAATCTCCCCATTAGTTTTATCAAAATTTGTAAGTAAGGTAGATCAATGAATACAAAAATATACCAACACGTTCATGCGTTAGCGAAAGATTTATTACAGGCATCTGTAAGAAAAAATCAAGCGACATTCGATGAATATTACCTCGAATTAAAGCAATTATGTGAAGAACATGAAGACAGTGATAAAGATCACCCCGTTCAGTGGGAAACCCTGGCTGACTTTACCGACGACTTAGAATTAGCGGTAAGCATTTACCAAAAAGCTTTACTTAAGGCACAAGCAATTAATTCAAAAGATTTTCTTTCATCCATTGCATTCGCTATTGCTTCATTACAAGTAGAACTAGGTGATAAAGCAAGTGCAATCGCACACTTAGAAAGCGCTAAAATTAACAGTAATAAAATTGCAGATAAAGAATTAAAAGCTGAAATTAGTGAGTTACTAGAAGAGTTGCAAAGTACTTAATGCTTTTGGTATTTCGAACGATGTTTGTTTCTTAGTGTTGTGATCGCCTGTAGTCCTCCTTCTTTTCTCCCTGTGAGATCTTTTTTTTACAAGGAGAAATGAAAGAGAAAACAATGAGATCATGTTTTAGTGCAGTAAGTAACCACAAAAATGTAATAACACTTTTTATATTAGCTATACTTTTTGATAAACATTCTTTGTTTAGCGTTGAATTTAATATTTTCAATTTATGATGAGTGTCTGTGTTAATTTTTTTCTTAGTGTTGATCTCCTGCAACCCTCCTTCTGTTCTCCCTGTGAGATGGTTTTATTTTTACAAGAAACCATGAGAAGAAAATAAGGGTGTGTTAGTAGAAAGAGTCGTTACTTTATAAAATGGCGCAGTTATAAAAACACTAAACTGAACTGTTTTTATATTGCGAGATTGGCTCTGCGGTGAAGGTAATAAATATAAAATGAAAAAAACACTTTCAAGTAAACTTCATTACTCGAAAGTGTTCAATAAATAACAAAAAACACGGCAAAAATTAAAAGGTTAAATTAACCTAAAAATTTGCCTAAACCGTCTGTTAATATTTGTTTGGCTTGTTGTCCTTGCTCTGTATCTAAATAGCTTTGGGCTGTAGAAATAAAGTTAGTGATCATTTCTGGTTTTAAACCTAAAGCTTCAAATTGTTTTTTAATATCGTTTACTGACTTTAAAGAGTCGCTATATTCTGAAGCTTTATCAAGTAAACCGCCAAAGCCTTCGCTTGAGCCAGAGTTTAATTGGCTCAGGTCAGGCATTTGATCAACAAGCCCTTCTACGCCAGGTACAGATTTAGCCAAGGTGCTAAATTGGTCAGCAGAAACATTATCTTTAACAAAGTTAAAAATTGCACCCATGCCACCAGCTGCTTGATCTGCGTTAACATCTAATGAGCTAGTTAACATATCTACTAAACCATCTGTGCTTTGTTTTGTTACTGCTGGTGCTTCGATTGTTTGCTCTTTAGTTTCACCTAAACCAACTAAGCTTTTTAAGCTGTCAAACCAACTAGTTTCTTCTGCTAAGGCCGACGTGCTTAAAGTAGAAATAGTTAAAAGTACGATCAATTTTTTCATTTGTATTATCCGTTATAATCAAATAGTTTCTATGTGTTGCAGTAATTGTACAACAATTAACTTCAGGATACGTACTGCTAAATTTTACATTAGGTTAAAACTGAAAAATCAAAGCTTATAACCCTGGCAATTAGGTGTATAATATTAAGTAATTTCAGCCAAATTAAGTCAATCATGAGTCAAGAAAACGAACAATTAAATAATCCTTTGCACGGATTAAAACTAGATACACTTTTAAACGAGCTAGTCACTCATTATGGTTTTGATATTTTGGCTGAGTATACGCGAATTAATTGCTTTAAAAGTAATCCAAGCCTTGCATCAAGTTTAAAATTTCTCCGCAAAACCGAATGGGCGAGAGAGAAACTAGAGCGTTTTTACCTTTACGATTTTAAAAATTTACCTGAGCCGGGTGAAGACGAATTTGAAATACCACCACGTAAGCGTATTATTCCATTACATGTAAAGTCGAAGAAACCGAAAGTTTTAGTGCGCGGCGAAGCCATTATTCCTTTGAGTAAAGATAGCTTTAAAGAAACTCATCGAAGTAAACCTGAGCATAAAAAGCCTTATAAGTCTGAACACAGTCGCAGTAATAGTAACGTGAAATCAAATGACAAACGTGAACGTGGCTCTACAAAAGGTTCTAATGAAAATAAACCATTTGATCCTTATGCTGATGCGCCTCGATAAAAACAGCTTAATTTAAACACTTAAAAGCCCTAAATAACTTGTATTATTTAGGGCTTTTTTTTATTAGTTTATACGTAACAATTTAAAGTTTAAAACGAGCTACAGAGTCTGTTAACGAGTGCGCTAGTTGATTTACATCATCACTTCGGTTTGATAACTCTTGCGATTCTGCTGCATTATGTGTCGCAGCTTGCGCGGCTTCATTCATTGTAACTTCAATTTCTTGGCTAAAGCCTAGTTGTTCATTTGAAGCGACACTAATACTTTTGCTCATTTCATCAATGGTATGTAATGCACTTTCAATTTGTTTGATAGCATTATTTAATTCTTGGCTTTGGGCGACACATTCCCCTGCTTTATTTTGTCCTTGAGAAATGGCAAGTTCCGCCGATTGAGTTTCTTTTTGTAATGAGTTAATCATTTGCTGAATTTCAGCTGTAGATGCTTGAGTGCGAGAAGCAAGTGACCTAACTTCGTCAGCTACAACAGCAAACCCACGACCATGTTCACCCGCTCTTGCTGCCTCAATGGCTGCATTTAAAGCCAACAAATTAGTTTGATCAGCAATACTGCCAATTGTATCTAAAATCCCACCAATACTATCACTGTGCTTACTAAGCCTTGCCATTACGTCAACTGAGTCACTTAAGCTACTTGATAATAACTCAATACGACTGCTGTTATCGTCAGCTATCGTGCGTATTTCAAAACTATGCTTTGAAGCTTCAGAAACATTATTAGCCGTTAAAGTGGCTTCATCAGTTACGTTAGAGGAACTAATAAACATTTTTTCAGCGATTTGCTTGGCATTATTTACGCGAGCAATTTGTGCTGAAGTAGATTCGGCAATTCGATGGCTTTGCTCACTGGTGACTTTCGCTGATTCATCTAAAGAGTATGCATTTTGACTTATGTTTTTAAGCAATAGCGTTAAATCATCACTGAGTTTGTTGATGCTATTAAATAAATCACCAAATTCATCTTCATTGGTAATTGTTAAACGTTGCGTTAAATCTCCCTGTGCAATTAACGCCAAAGATTTATTCGCTGATGCTAAAGGCCCTAACATAGTGCGTGTAGTTGCTACCGCGATAAAGGTCGCCAAAACTATAAAAATCAATGCCATATATATAGCTAAATTAACACCGGTAGCGACTTTAGATTTTGTCGTTGATTGCAACTCATCGAAACGTTCTTCTGCGAGTGACAATAGCAAGGTTAATTGATGGTAGCTTTCATTGAAACTCTCAACAGAAAGATTATATGCAATCATTGCATTGGTAAAATCATCAAGCGCTTGTTGTTTATTTTGATATAACTCAGCCGGTTCAACTAATAAGTTATTTATAGTTGCAAACACAATAGCAAATGCTTCTAGTAACGACTTATCGTTAACATCGGTAAATAACCGCTGCATAAATTCGTAATTATCGTTGATATTAGCCATTAAAAAACTTACATCATCTTTGTGCTGCGCCAAAACACTAGGTTCAGAGACCTGTTTTAAGCCTGACATAGTGCTTTGCAACGTAAACAACATATCATCTATTCTTGTACCGTTGCCGATAATATCTTCTAATAAACGTGCTTCGCCGGGCAATACAAGTAACTCTACATCGAGCATATTATTACTTGCTCGATCACGACTTGTTAAAAAGGTTTGATAGTTAGCTTCAAACCTTTCATTTGCTGAAGCTACATTTTTTTTAGACAAATAGAATTTTTCACTTTGGCTTACATATGCTTGATAATGTATTTTTGCCTGCTCCAGTGTTTTTAGCATCTTAGGTTGGTCAACTAACTTGCCTTTTAACACAGTTACTGCCGATTGAAATTCTTGGTTTAAATCAGCGTACGCTTGTTCACTTTTAAGTAAGTCCGACGTATTGGTTTGGGTAAACCCCAAGGCGCCTACTTTCATCATATTCAGTAATTTGATCTGTAAAGCGTTACTTTGTTTCTGAACGGGCACAGCCAACAACTCAACATTAGTGTTAGCTTGGCTGATTTGGTTTAATGAATTGTAAAAAAATATGCTTCCTGCAACCAACAAAATTCCTATTGTGCTAAACCCCATTATTATTTTTTGTTTTATTGTTAATGGTAGGTTGAACATAGACACCTCTATATAAACTTTCTTATGTATTAAAATATCAATCGATTCGATTAGCCACGATTATAAGTGGAACATGGGGAATGTAAACAACACTGAAAACAAACACCTCGCACAACAATTAAAAACTCAACTCCTTCTATATATTATGGTTGGTAAACAAACTTTTTAGCAATTTTTCTGGAAAATAAGTGAGTTTTCACTAAATAGTCAGTTTAAATCGTGAAAAGTTTGGACTGGATTATACCTTAAGTCTGCTCTATTATCATCTAACTGGTCGAACGTCCGATCAGCAAAAGCTAAACAATAAAAATATGACGTAAAATAAAAATTATAAATTATGGGGATATATATGCATTTAATCAAAAATGTAGCAGCGATTGCTGTACTCGGTTTAACGCTTTGTTCTACCGCAGCAGAAAGTAAAGAGCACAAAATAGTGTTGATTCACGGCCTACAACCACAACAACTGATATCAGATGGAGACGTAACAGCCAGTGGACAAGATTACTGGCAGGGTTATTGGAATAACGTAAGTGACGCTAGAATCGATTGGCCTTCATACGAGCGCATTGAAGGTAAAATAGCCACAGACTATCTATGGCCAAAGTTAAAATCATTCTCGCAAAGCAACTTTTGCGACCCTGGTTGTATATTTGTAACACATTCAACCGGCGATTTAGTGGCACGATACATTATCGACAATCAAGAAACTTGGTTAGAAAATGCTGGCCTTGCACCACTTAATATTGTTGCAACATTTGATATTGCTGGTGCTGGCGGCGGCAGTGAACTTGCAGATTTAGCGGTAAGTGTTGCCCAAGGAACAGAAACTTGGACCTTCATTATTGAAGCGGCTTTAGAGGCTTGGCTTGGAGGCGACTTAAGTGATGAAATGGGTGTACTTCACGACCTAAAAGTGAATAATGCCAGACGCTTAGCACCATTACCTGATGCACGAATTCCACGTTTACGCTTTGTGGGAGATGCTTCAGAATATTTAGGGGTTACAAGCCCTTTTATTCAAGGTAATGACGACGGTGTTGTTGGTAGTCATTCGGCATGTGGTGGTAATCGCCAAGCACGCTTTGGCAGTTGTAGCTCACAAGTTGATTTTAACGGCAAAATTGCCAATCAAAATAATGCTGTTTCAGGTTTCATGCCTTATCACTACCCTATGTTAATGGGCGAGAAATATAGCCATGGCTCACTGCTTGAACCTTCGCAAGCGGGTAAAGTTACAGCAGCAAGTAATCATCAAAATACGTTATCTGGTGAAAGTGTTCACTTTGACACATACACTAAAACAAGTGGTTGGTGGATTTGGAAAAGTAACTACCTTTATGTAGAAAATTCAGCATCAGATAGTATGTCAACGTTGATTTATGATGCTATCCCTAATTAAAGTTTACCTTAGTTTTTATTAATAACCGCAAAAATATCAACTTGAGTTAAATATGGCTGTGATCTATAAATTTAAGCACTATAGAGTCACAGCCATTTAACTAAATACGAATAAAAAATTTAAAAAGTAGAAGACTTTGATATGAGAAAAAAAGCTGTTTTAAAGCGAACAATTATATTAAGCCTAGTAGTTTTTACTACATGGCTGTTCTGGCCAACAATGTCGGAGCAAAAAACGCCAAAAACCAAACCGGAGCTGGCTCAAAAAACAGTTCAATCAAACAGCCCCAAACAAAATGAGAGCCCCCCACAGACTGCAGCAGTGTCAATTTTACCAGACAAAATAACCTCTAACGACTCAGCAACACTCGTAGCCAAAGCCTATGCTAGCGAACTTAATTTCCCGCCCTACTCACAACCATTAACCTCACAAGATTTTGACCGACTAGAACCTAATCATTTCAACCCACAATCTATTCCAGTTGATGATTTTGGCAACAGCGTATCGGCAGCATTATCTAAATATCGTTATACTTATCCTGAAACTGTTTATGCGACTCTCTCAGGTGAGAGTATCGATAAAGCATCGCTACTACTTGTCGATATAAATAGTGGTAAAACACTACTAACACGTTCGTTTGAACAAGAAGATAACACTTGGTATGCAGAGTTTGACGGCGAGCGAAACCTACCAAACCAGCTTCAAGCAACGGTTAAAGCAAGTATTAACGGTAAAGTGATAAGCTTAGCATTAGCACTACAATATGTTGACTCGGTTGCCACTCTTGAAAGTTTCGAACCTGCTATCAGCCAAGATGCAGATATGGTAATTACGGCAAACTTAACTACCAGAGAGCAAGGGCTTTATCGTGTAAGGGCTAATTTATTTGATGCTAACAACCAGCCAATCGCACATTTAGTGAGTAAAGAAAGGCTTAATAAAGGTTCTGATTCGCTTGAATTAAAAGCCCATCGAAGTGTATTACAAGGCAGGAAAGCACCGTTTTATCTCTCAACTTTTTCTGTTGAGTTAATGTCTCCAGCACCTGGTAAGCCAACAAAATATGGCGATAGCAGTATCAAAAAGCATGAAATAATAGACTTTGCCACTTCAAGTTTGAGTGCGCTACCATACCAGCCTAGTCAGCAAGAACAACAGCGATTACAACTGTTGCAAAATATGGCGCAAGGTAAGTGATTTAAAACCTAACACAAGGTTATAACGATGAACATTATGCTAGCTAAACATAAACATGCAGAAAGGTTGTCAGAGATAATACAAGCAACTTTTCATCTTGCTTGTCCAGCAACCTCTGATAAAGATTTGCAATCAGTTTATATAGCTAGGCACTTATCTGCTCAACACTTTCAACGATTTATTAGTGATGATCAACTTCAGGTTTGGGTGGCACTTGATTCAAATGAACCCGTTGGGCTGGCGGTTATCGATCTTAAATGTGATCAAAGTCCAATGCTATCAAAATTGTATGTTTTACCCAGTTATCATGGCCAAGGGATTGCACAAAAGTTGTATAAAGCCGTTATCGATTATACAAAAAACTCAGGTTACCAAGTATTAAACCTTTTGGTATATTCAGGTAATGTAAAAGCGAAGGCATTTTATGAAAACCAAGGTTTTAAGTTTATTGGCTGTTGTGACTTTAAAATGGAAACAGAGTTACATAAAGATCACTTATATCAACGTTTAATAGCATAAAATCTTCAAGATATACGAGTTTGCTCGGTTCAACTTAATAAATGTTAACGCAACACCCAAATGAGAATTAACATGTCAAAACCTACAAAATCTTCTCCTGCATACACTTCACCTGCGGGTGGTTGGGGAGCGCTTAAAAGCTCAGCTAAACATTTAATTAAAAGTGAGAATGCCGCTAAAAACGTTAAAGCATTATTACGCGCAAACCAGCCAGGGGGTTTTGACTGCCCTGGTTGTGCGTGGGGCGACTCGCCTAAAGCCGGTAAAGTTGATTTTTGTGAAAATGGCGTGAAAGCTATCGCATGGGAAGCGACAAGTAAAAGAGTAGATGCTGACTTTTTCCAGCAACATTCGATAACCGAGCTACAACAATGGGATGACCATTCACTCGAAAAAAGTGGCCGATTAACACAACCCATGTTTTTTGATGGTAAAAATGATCACTATCAAGCCATAACTTGGGACGATGCGTTCAGTATTATCGCTAACAACTTGAAAAAGCTGTCAACTCCTAACGAAGCACTCTTATATACTTCTGGCAGGGCGAGTAATGAAGCCGCTTATTTATATCAATTATTTGGCCGAGTTTTAGGTACTAATAACTTCCCCGACTGCTCTAATATGTGTCATGAAGCTTCTGGTATAGGCATGACCAGCAGCTTAGGCACCGGCAAAGGCACGGTTACCATGGCTGATTTTGATGAAGCTGATGCTATTTTCGTTTTTGGACAAAATCCAGGGACAAATCACCCGCGCATGTTAGGTACCTTACGAAAAGCCATTAAGCGAGGTGCAACTATTGTGAGTATCAATAATTTACAAGAGCGTGGCTTGCAACAATTTTTAGATCCGCAAAGCCCGAAAGAAATGATCCTTTTTACTGGTACCAATATTAGCCAGTATTATTTTACCCCTAAACTGGGTGGCGACATGGCCATTCTTCGTGGTGTCGCTAAGTTATTATTAGAGCGCTTCGAGCATGATAAAAGCGTACTTGATAGCGACTTTATCGCAGAACATTGCCATAACTTTGAAGCTTATCAACACAGCGTAACAGCAACGCCTTGGCAACAAATAATCGACCAAAGTGGGCTAACAAAAGCAGACATAGAACAAATTACTGATATTTACGCGAGTAAGAAAAAAGTGATTTTTACCTGGGCTATGGGTATTACGCAACATAAGCACTCGGTAGCAACCATTCAAGAACTGGTTAATGTATTATTGCTTCGAGGTAACATTGGCAAGCTAGGCGCTGGAGCATGCCCTGTTCGTGGCCATTCAAATGTACAAGGCAATCGCACCGTCGGCATTAATGAAAAACCGTCTACGGCATTTCTTGATGCTTTAGAAAAACAATATAACTTTAAGTCACCGCGCGAAAATGGCTTAAACACGGTTGAGTCTTTACACGCTATGTTATCCGGTAAGGCTAAAGTGTTTATTGCTTTAGGTGGTAATTTCTCTGCTGCAACACCAGATACCACAAGAACTTATCAAGCATTGCAACAGTGTGATTTAACCGTGCAAATAAGTACTAAGCTCAACCGCAGTCATGTTATTACCGGTAAACAAGCGTTGATTCTACCTTGCTTGGGACGTACTGAAATTGATAACCAAAACAGTGGAGAGCAGTGCATTACAGTTGAAGACTCCATGAGTATGGTACACAGTTCTACTGGCCAAAATGAACCAGCTTCACAGCATTTACGCTCTGAAACAGCCATTGTTGCCGGAATAGCCAAAGCGGCTGTTGGTGAAGATGTGGTTAATTGGACAAACCTCATGAGCGACTACAGCTTAATTCGTCACGATATCAGTAAAGTGTTGCCTGATTTTTCTGACTATAACCAACGAATAAAAATTGGTAGAGGTTTTCATTTAGAAAATAAAGCGGCGCAACGTCAATGGAAAACACGTTCTTCTAAGGCAGAATTTTCAAGCGCCCTGTTACCCGAACAATTAGCACATGAAGTTGCTCAAGCTTATACCGAAAAACCAATTTTAACGCTGCAAACTTTGCGCTCACACGATCAATACAATACCTCTATTTATGGTATGGACGATCGCTATCGCGGTATATATGGCGAACGTCGTGTGGTATTTGTTAATGCTGAAGATATGATAAAACAGCAACTAAAAAATGGTGACAAGGTAAAAATAACTACCGTATCAAATGACAATATCGTCCGTTCAATTACTGACTTTAAAATAGTTGAGTATGCTATTCCACAAGGCTGTGCAGCGGCTTATTACCCGGAAACAAATCCCTTAGTACCATTGGAAAGTACAGCTGATAATTGTGGCACACCCACGTATAAATCAATTGCGGTTACGTTTGATAAGTTATGAGGTATTAATCAACTTAATATAGCTAATAGCATTTAACCAATACGATGAACGAGTGCACCTTTGCTGATGCGCTCGTATGGTAAAGTAAAGTTTGAGCTACCTAAAAAGTAAAATGAATTAGCTAAATTATTGATTAATAATTCATTGTTACTGAAATATTTTATATCGCTAATAACATGAAACTTATAACTTTATATAAATAAAAGTAAAATTGCCCCACCAACGCCCATAATGGCGAAATATTCAATCCCTTGGTTAAATTTAGTCAATAACCCAAAATACACATAGGTAACACACAACATAATTATGCTACCAATAAAGAGCGCTAAAAGTGGAATATCTGAGAACAGGCTAAAGAAAAAAATAGGTATGCAATAAAGCAATGTTGGAGATAATGGCTCTGTTTTAATATCGTGCAATTTAAGCGCCGCAATTAGAAATAGTATTTTAAATAGCATCCGTACCTCGATAAAATAAGTGCCCTTTAAAGGCGAAATAGTTTTTAGATTTAGTTTTTTAGCTAAAATCTTAGTAAAGCTTAGCTCATGTTTTAGCTAATTTTTGATTAACTGCCCCAATCCTCATCCAAAATATCTTGTCGTTTCGCTTCGTATTCTGTTGTTGTAATTAAACCATCTCGATATAAATGCTCAAGTTTTCTTAAACGGTTGGCGTAATCTTTCTCAGGAGGCGAACTATCTGGCTTTGTACTTTTAAAACCTTTCAGCGTTAAATCATGGTCGGTTACTTCATGGTGAAGGCTCTTCTTACCAAAAGCATTGCGGTAAGACTGATAAATATTTGCGCAAACCACAATCAGCCAAACGATCATAAATAACTTACCAAAAAGTGGCATCTCTGAAAAATCGAATGCCACTAAGGCAACGATTAACATCCCGATCCCAACAACTAAACTAACAGTTGAATTATATTTTGATTCTTTGGTTTTTGATGTCCCAAATAACTTCATTTAGAAATCCATTTTAATTAGTTTGTACTTCTCGAAAAACATCATGATTAACGCTATATAGGCTTATTATTCATGATATTTAAAGATAGTTTATTACCCTTTAGCGAGCATATAATCTAACCAGCGTGCTGGCAATAGTCGTTTAAGTACAGCAAATAACTTTGTTGCCGTGGTAATTCTATAGCGCACTTTAGGCTTTTTACTCTCTAAGGCATGAATTAACGCTTGGGTAACATCAAGTGGCTCTAAGGTAAAAGGCGCATTCGATTTTTCACTATTTAAGCGCGTGATCTGTTGTTGGTATTGTTCTTTATGATCACTGTTGTCTAGATCAATATTGGCGTTAATAGCCACTAGTGCATTAGCGCGAAACTGCGTATTAATCGGTCCTGGCTCAAGTAAAATCACATCAATATTCACACGCTTCAATTCTAGTCTTAAGGTATCTGTAAGCCCTTCAATGGCATATTTTGAGGCATTATAAGCACCGCGATATGCCATAGAGACAAAACCTAGAACTGAGCTACATTGAATAATTCGACCATGCCCTTGGCGTTTCATTATTGGTATTATTTGCTTGGTGAGTTCATGCCAGCCAAAAACGTTGGTTTCGAATTGCTCTCTCAATGCCTGCGTGGGTAAATCTTCTAATGCTCCTGGTTGCCCATAAGCCCCGTTATTAAATAGATAATCTAAACGTCCACCTGTTTGTTCTAGCACTTGATTAACCGCTTGGGTAATACTCTCAGTGTTTGTAAGGTCAAGTTGATATGCCAACAGGCCTTTAGCTTTCAAATCAGCAACATCTTGTGCTTTTCGTGCCGTGGCAAATACTTTATAACCTCGTGCAGAAAGGGTTAAGGCTGCATGTAAGCCAATGCCGCTTGAGCAGCCAGTAATTAGAATAGATTTTGTGGACATAAAATAAGCTTTCGAAATATTAACAATGGTTAAACAATAGCTTACTTTAATACCCATTTGATGAGAACAGGAAAAGAGTGAAAGAAAAAAGAAAAATAGCTAAGTTAAAAATAAGTTAGCACTGTCAGTAATTATACTACGACAGTGCTGTTATAAATAATGCTAAAAATCAGGAGCATAAGTTACTTTTTGATTTGAATTAACTACATCAAGTGAGTAAGTAATTTACGTTAAGGTTTGTATTGCCCCTTAATAGTTCTTAAGAGTGTATAACCACAGTGCCTGCCATTTTGTCATGCCAACCCTGTTTTTTATCGTCCCATAAAATCCATAAAAAGCCTAAACCTAAAGCAAACATAGATACATAATAACCAAGGTACCTAGTAATGCACTGCAATGGTGTAGGCTGATTACCGGTTTTAGCGTCTACAATTTTTGCTGAAACAAGCATCTTACCTGGCGTTGCTGATTTATATATCCAGAATAAAATAACAACTAAAACAGGTAGAATATAACTGATAATAAAATCGCTTGAACCTTTAAACGAGGCGTCTGTTTCAAAATATTCAGCGCCATAAATCGAATATAAGATAGGTAATGTCAACATAACCACGAGTACTGAATCAATAATGCTGGCTAAAAATCTAGACCCAAAACCTACATATTGAACCGCTTCAATATTTTGTGCCCTATCGTGTTCTGATATATCGTTATTTTCCATTGAACTACCTTAGATTGATTATTTAAAACTGACTCGCTTAAAATTATTATTTTACAAAGGCTTATTCAATAAATTCTGATGCAATATTTTCAAAAGCAGTAGTTGACCAAAAATTTAACGCTTGGCCAATACCATCATACATAACGGTTAACTCTTTTTGGCCTAACGGTTGTTGATAGAAGTGCGTGTATTGTTCAATTTCTTGCTCTGTTAACTGATCGTAAATAAAATATGAAACCATGATCATTTGTTGCTCTAAGGCTGGACGCATCATTTGTTCCATTTGAGCCATTTGCTGCTGAACTTGCTCAGTGTTAATGCTCTGACCGGGGTTAGCAACCGTTAAACCTTCAACCGTACCTTTAGCAACTGCTAATACTATGTTTAACGAATGCTCGACCAAGTTAGTTACTTCCACAAATTCTCTGATGACTTTAACTCGAGCAGGTGTTGGTGGGGTTGTTTGAAGTGCAGCCATGTAGCTCATAAAGTCTTGGTTAAAGCTAGGCGCTGAAGCTTTTTCTTCAGCCAATTTTATTCTTTTGGCTAAATCACCATTTAACCACTGCAGTAACTGCTGCATTTCACTAGCGGTAAAATTGTCTTTAACGTGTTCAGAAACAACAAGCTTCACCTCTTCTAGCTGCCAAGCATTCAACAAAATTTCCATTACTTTTTGAGATTGCTCCGGATCTTTCGCCGTCATCTGCATTTGCTGATTCATAGCGCGCATTTGTGCAGGAATCCCTTGCAAGGCAGAATCTATACCTGAAAGCGCTAAATATTGTGTTACATCTTCATCACTAATGTTTTTAGCTGCACTAAGTTGACTGAAGCTTAAAGACAGTAAGAGTATTATAAAATTCAGTAAGTTTATTTTTTTCATTGTCATTCCTTTAACTTTATAAGTTATTTAAATTTATATTGTTTAACCTCTGAACAATATCACATAGTATTATTATTGACGAAAGTTATTTCTTTCTGCTTATATAAATTAATTACGCCGTTCAACCTACCTAGAATATAAACATAAATCATTGAAATTAAAGTTGATTAACACGGGTTAATTCACTAACCTACTATTTCAAAGCTAAGATGTAAGCGCCGAATTTACTCTGTGCTAAGCCACCTCAATGAAAGGAATGAAAAACACATGCTCAAAGGTAAATTTTCATCACTCAAGTATTACTTATTACCGTTATTAACCATCATACTCACCGGTTGTTTTAACGCTGATCCGGCTGTAAAAGCAGTCAATGCATATATCGAGCAACAAAAAATAGATAAAACTCAAGCACAATGGAAAACTAAACTAGAAAAACCTGAAGTGGTAACATTTAACCCTGAAGCTCAATACTTCTGGGACCTTGAAACAACAGAAGGAAAGATAGTAGTTAAGTTATTTCCTGAAACAGCACCGATGCACGCCACAAGTACTCTATATTTAACCAAGCTTGGTTTTTATGATGATTTAGTATTTCACCGCGTTATTTATAAGTTTATGGCTCAAGGTGGTGATCCTTTAGGAAATGGCAGTGGTAATCCTGGCTATAAATATGCGGGGGAATTTGACGGTAAATTAAGTCACGACAAACCTGGCTTACTCAGTATGGCAAACTCAGGACCCAATACTGACGGAAGTCAATTTTTCCTAACCTTTGCTGCAACACCTTGGTTAGATGGTAAACATACTATTTTTGGAGAGGTGGTCGAAGGGTTAGATACCACATTGCCAGCCATTGAAAGCCTTGGCAGTCGCTCTGGCCGTACACAAAAAGAAGTAAAAATTATTAAAGCCACTATTCGGGTTGAAGAATAACAGCCTTGAAGCGCTAAAATAGACCTTAACAGCAGATAAACAAGTATTCTGCTGTTAACTCTGCCTAATTACCTACGGTTAAGAATTTTCTTTATTCAACGAAGCCTTAGCCGCTTCTACTTTTGAAAAATCAAAACCGAGTTCATTTACTGCTTCTTCAATTAAGCCAGGGTTTTGTATTAACATCATCATGAGTGCTTGAAGTTTTTCTTGTGGAATACCTAACTGCTGTACCGTTACCATCGCCATCATAGGGTTTTCTGTTAATGCTTGAAATACTGTTTTTGTTTGCTCGTCACTTACGTTATGTTCTTTTAAAATTGCAATAATTGGATTCATGAATTTCCTACTCTCTATTTTATAACTTAATTTTTGGTGCTTAATTGTTAATTAGGATTTGCCTAACTTTGGGCTTGAGCATATCAATTACAAGCTTTACTGTCGTGGCTTCAATTATACTATTGCCGCTTTAAATGTAAAAACTTACACTATAATTTGTTAAACAAAATATAGTACTGATTAAGTGCGCTGGTTTTTCGGCACATAATTTAAAATTGAAACAGGTACCACTTTTTTAACTGGGAACGGTTCAAACTCTCTTCGTTCAATAACGTGCCCTAACCGGCTCTCTATAGCGCAAAGGTTTCTAAAGTTATCTTTGGCAACAAAAGATACTGCTTCACCATTTTTACCGGCTCGACCCGTTCGGCCA
The DNA here is from genome assembly GCF_057550865.1 of Colwellia sp. NW0002-52-1. Lineage (NCBI taxonomy): Bacteria > Pseudomonadati > Pseudomonadota > Gammaproteobacteria > Alteromonadales > Colwelliaceae > Colwellia > Colwellia sp. NW0002-52-1. The sequence goes on from NZ_BAAJLU010000005.1 coordinate 121,221, forward strand.
ATACGATGAATATAGTCATCAACTTTATCCGGCAAGTCGTAATTTATTACGCGCGCTAACTCACCAATATCTATGCCCCTAGCCGCAATACCTGTTGCCACTAAAAAGTTAACTTTACCGGCCTTAAAGTCATTTAATATTTGTTCGCGCACGGCTTGTGTTCTGCCGCTGTGAATTGATTCTGCAGCAATACCACGTTTTTCTAATTGACTAACAAGCTTAGCCGCACCATGTTTTGTTTCAATAAAAATTAATGCTTGCTGCCACTGCTGTTCTTTAATTAAATAACTTAATAATGCTGACTTATTGGTTTTATCTACGGTAACTAACCATTGCGCTATTTTCGGCTTAGATGCGCTATTTTGAGCAATTGATATTTCCGTAGCATAATGCAAAGTTCGTTTTGCCAGTGTCCTAACATCATCAGAAATTGTCGCTGAAAATAATAAGTTTTGACGTTGTTCTGGCAAGCGCTCAATAATTTTATTGATGTCATCAATAAAACCCATGTCTAGCATTCTGTCGGCTTCATCAAGAACAAAGGCCTCAAGTTGGTCAAAGTAGACTGCTCGTTGATGCAACATATCAAGTAACCGCCCTGGCGTTGCTACCAGAATATCGATACCCCAAATTAAGCGTTGTTTCTGTGGCTCTATTTCTGTACCGCCATACATAGCCATAGAACTGAAATTTAAATATTTACTGTATTGAGCAACGCTAGCTTCAACTTGAATCGCTAGTTCTCGTGTTGGTGTAACAATTAACACACGAATGCGCTTACCGCGAAGATTTCGCTCTGGTTCATTGTCAACAGCGTGCAACTTTTCTAATAAAGGCAATACAAAGCTCGCGGTTTTACCCGTTCCGGTTTGCGCTGCAGCAATCAGGTCTTTACCTGATAAAATAACCGGTATTGCACGTTTTTGAATATCAGTCGCTTCGCTATAATTTAAATCAGCTATCGCGTTGATAATTGGGCTAGAAAGCCCGAGTTTGGAAAATGGCATACGGTGTCCAAAATGTATAATTGGCATACAAAAAGTAAGACCAAATAAACTCAAAATATTTAACAGGGAGGTTAAGTGCGAGTATAGCAGTTTTAAAATTACGCTTGTAGCTTGAGCAGAGTTTAAATAAGTATTTTATTTACTGAGGAGTTTAAAGCTAATTCGTTATAAATTCTTAAATAATACTTTAATCATTATATAAAAAATGCCAACTAATATGATTAATTGGCATTTTTTTAACGACCAGTTAACTGGTTTTATCTAATCTAATTTTTTAGTTTGAGTATGAATAGTTAGAAGTAATGTTGAAGAAAGTATCAGCAGATTGACGACCTAATCTAGCTTGGTAACAACCTACTTGTTCATCACATGTTTTTCCTTGTAACTTTGAACCAGTCGTTTTCTTTCTTCTTTTAAAAGTAATTAATTGCTCATCAAATAAAGTCGTTAACGGCGCAGAGCTAACCGTTATTATTTCTATATGTGATTTTGGCCAAGCAAAGTTATCATCTTTATTTTTAACTAATGGCTTTTTTTCCATCGCCGCTAAAAGCTTCGGAAATGACGCTGAGTTTTTATTAATAGACTCATTAATTGACGTTAATAGCTCAGGTAGCCTTTTGTCTTTTTGTTTATACGCTTTTGCTAAATAAAGATCAGCTTTCGACAAGTTCTTACTCACTAATTTATCATTTATAAATAGTGTACCTAGGAGATAATTTGCATCTTTATAATTATCTTTAGCCACTTTCTCTAAATATTTTACGCCGGTAGCAACATCTTTATTTTTTTCACTAATTAAAGAAATAACACCGACAAGATATTGAGATGATGGCTCTCCTTTTTTAGCGGCCTTTTTAAGATACTTTAAAGCTTTATCTTCATCTTTATCAGTACCATAACCAATGTAATAAAATTGGCCTAAAGTAGCATTCGCTTGAACATAACCTCGTTTTGCACCCATTTTAAATTTTTTAAAATAGTCAACACAGTATTTGCTCTGACATTCTACAATTTCTTCCGCTTTCAAGTTAACTGAAAGAAATAATAAGGAAAAAGTCAGTACCACTCCTAATAAGTTCTTCATATATGTCCTTCCGTATTGTGTGAATAGAGTTTTAATCCATTTAATATTTACATTTAATTAACGTAATCAGCATAAATTATGTACATATAGTTATCAACTTTATTAATGTAACAAAACTAATTTTGAGCATTAACCTACCTAGCCTAAGTTAATTTATCGCCTGATTAATTATTCATCTACAGTGTAGTTTCACGTTAACCAAAAGCTAATGAACCCAAGCATATCTATGGTTTGGTCAAGATATATAATAGTTAAATTTACAACAATATTTTTTTAATAACATCGTTCTGCAAAGGGCTACTATTATTTAAAATAATTGATAATAAAAACGCGCTAAATAAGAATCAATAAAAGCAATATACTTTTAGACAGTATAGAATTCATCTTATTGATATTTAAACTTTAAGATGGCCCGCAACGAAATGAAAGACTTAACTCAAGGTTCAATTCCAAAGCATTTAATCTCTATGGCAATGCCTATGATGATAGGAATGTTTGTACAAACCTTGTACTTTCTTGTTGATTTATATTTTGTCGGTAAATTAGGAGCAACGGCTTTGGCTGGATTAAGCTTAGCGGGAAATGCTATGTTTTTAATTTTTGCTTTAACACAAATTATAAATATTGGCACCGCAACCCTTATATCACATGCGGTTGGAGCAAAAGATCAATTAAGTGCCAATGACATATTCAACCAATCAATGATGATCTCAAGTGCTATTGGAATTGTCGTTTGTATGATCGGTTATCTTGGCGCAAACAGTTATCTTAGTTTTGTTTCTCAAGACGCAGAAACAGTCGTTATGGGTTTAACGTATTTATATTGGTTTATTCCCTGTATGGCGTTACAGTTTTTAATGGTTTCTATCAGCGCTGCACTTCGAGGAACGGGCATAGTAAAGCCAACGATGATGATTCAAATGTTATCTATTTTGGTTAATATTATGCTTTCCCCAATATTAATTGCCGGTTGGGGTACAGGTTACGCAATGGGCATTGCTGGTGCTGGCTTGGCCAGTTCTATTTCAGTAGTTTTTGCCGTTATTTTGTTACTGTACTATTTTAAAACCTCAGAGAAGTACATCAGCCTTGATTTCAATCAATGGCAAATCGATAAAACAAGTATAAAAAAATTATTTGCAATAGGTTTACCCGCAGGCGGTGAGTTCTTTCTCATGTTTCTTTATATGGCCACTATTTATTGGCTTATTCAGCACTTTGGTGCCAACGCACAAGCAGGGTTTGGCCTAGGCTCACGAGTAATGCAGGCGCTATTTTTACCTGCAATGGCTATTGCTTTTGCTGCTCCAGCCATTGCAGGACAAAACTTTGGTGCACAAAATTACCAAAGGGTTCGGGAAACATTTAAGTGGTCTGCAATTATGACCTGCAGCTTAATGACTCTGCTAACAATTGTATGCTTATGGCAAGCAGAATTATTACTCGTAAGTTTTACTACCGATAAGCAAGTGATCATGATCAGTGCCGCTTTTTTACAAATTATTTGCTGGAACTTTATTCCCTCAGGCATAGTGTTTACTTGTTCTGGTATGTTTCAGTCATTAGGTAATACTTGGCCTGGGCTAATAAGTACAGCAGCGCGTTTACTGGCTTTTATTTTTCCAGCGCTTTGGTTGTCGAATCAAAGTAATTTTAAGATTGAGCAGTTGTGGTACATATCTGTATCAACCGTTTGTTTTCAAGCGCTGCTCAGTTATTACTTTTTACGAAGAGAGTTTAAAAGTCGCTTATTACCTTAGCGACTTTAGCCACAATAACACTGCATATTGGTATCACTAGCAACAAAACAGAAAAATGTAATGTATGCTCCTCAATATAAATAGTTTAATTATCAGTCCTTTATTGGCTTACATTGCTGATCGCCATAATAATTATTACTGTAATTGCACATTACATTCGATTTATTGGTATTTACATTAGCTTGATGGCTAGGTTTCAAAAAGCTTTGAAGGTTTACAGTTATATTTATCAATATATTTTTCATTGTTTTTCCTCTTAATTAGATATAACACTCTGATAACGTATTCATGATGACTTAAAGTATTAGTTCGGTAAATTTGATTAAATCAATAAAGTCATTCTATAAAACAGATACATTAAATCTACTTAGTAATCTGCCAACACTAAAGGCTTAAGCTGCACTTTTTAGACAGTTCTTGGCTAAATATATCTCTTAACAGGGTAAGTTCATTTACGCGTACGTAATTAGGACGAATAACTAACGAGATAGTGCGATGTGGACCAGGTTCATTTAAATGTATCGCTCTAATTTCTGATTCATTATAAATTAATTGATCTAACGCCATTTGTGGCACTAACGTTGTTCCTAACTTACCTGCAACCATTTGGATTAAGGTGTGTAAACTTGCAGAATCGAAATCTGTATCTTGTTTATCGTTTTGCATACTACAAGCCGCTAAAGCATGATCTTTTAAACAATGGCCATCTTTTAACAACATAAGCTTGTCAATTTCTAATTCTTCACTGGTAATTTCTTTCAGCTGATTCGAACATTCATCTTTATGACTAACCCAATAAAAATCTTCTTGCCAAAAGTTAAAGCTCATTAAGCCCTCTATCGGAAACGGCAGCGCAAGTACTGCAGCGTCTATATCACCTCGCCTTACCATATCGACTAAAACTTGCGATTGCTCTTCAATTATTCTTAATTTAAAGTCAGGATGTTGTCGTCTCACTTCTGGCAGCACTTTCGGTAATAAATACGGGCCTATAGTGGGGATAACGCCTATGGTCATAGCATTAGCAAAAGGTTGTTTATTCGATTGCGATATTTGTAGTAACTCACCAATCTCAAACTTTATCGATTTTGCTTTATTTAAAATTAACTGGCCATGGTTAGTGATCAGCACTTGTTTATTGTTACGCTCAAAAATAGTGGTACCTAGCTGTTTTTCTAGCTCAATAATGGCCGTGCTTAAAGCCGATTGAGAAACATTGCAAGCATCTGCAGCTTTTTTGAAGTGTAAGGTTTTTTCTACGGCAAGGGCGTAATGTAATTGTTTAAGTGAAATCATAATATTAAATTTCAAAACCTCAGTAAAATCGTTAATCTTGTTAATAGATAATATCGAACATTTTTCTTAGTTTAATCAATTTTTTGCAACCATGTTAATTTTACTGAGTTAAGTTAACTAGATATTGCTTAATGTAAAAATTAAAGTATTGATTTAAAGATAGAAAACAAATAATCCTAAAAAATTGAAGACTATCTTCTATCTAATCGATTATCCAAGATAGCGGTTCCACACTAAGCTTATAGCACATTAATTTTGACAATCAGTTAACCGTCAGAAAATACTGAGGAACTATTATGCTTAAAAAATCACTTCCAATAGCTGCGGCAATTACAGTTGCGCTTTCAACCATCACACTGTCGAGTAACGCTTTAGCTACTGACGCGGCAAAGACCAACCAATTTTGGTGGCCAGAACAACTAAACTTAAGCCCGCTTCGTCAACACGGCGCCGAATCTAACCCGTATGGGGCCGAATTTAACTATGCAAAAGAATTTGCCACTATAGACATACAGCAACTCAAAAAAGACATTGAAACGACATTAACCGACTCTAAAGCTTGGTGGCCTGCCGATTGGGGACATTATGGTCCGTTAATGATTCGAATGGCATGGCATAGCGCTGGGGTTTATCGCGTACATGATGGTCGCGGTGGAGCTTCTGGCGGACAACAACGTTTTGACCCATTAAATAGCTGGCCAGACAACGTAAACCTGGACAAAGCACGTCGCCTGCTTTGGCCTGTAAAACAAAAATACGGCCGTAAACTTTCTTGGGCTGATTTAATGGTACTTTCTGGCAATGTAGCATTAGAGTCAATGGGCTTTAAAACCTTCGGTTTTGCCGGTGGCAGAAGCGATGATTGGGAACCCGATTTAGTTTATTGGGGACCAGAAACAACAATGCTTGATGACAAACGTCGCGACAAAAAAGGTAAATTAAAAGGCCCGCTTGCCGCTGTAGAAATGGGCTTAATCTATGTAAACCCAGTTGGGCCTCATGGCGTACCTGATCCACTATTAGCTGCTAATGATATCAGAATGTCGTTTGGTCGCATGGCGATGAATGATGAAGAAATTGTTGCCCTTATTGCCGGTGGCCATACTTTAGGTAAAGCACATGGCGCGAAAAAACCTGATAAGTGTGTTGGCGCAGAGCCAGCCGCTGCCGCTATTGAAGAGCAAGGTTTAGGTTGGAAAAATAAATGTGGCTCAGGTGTTGGAGCAGATACCAGCAGCAGTGGTTTAGAAGGCGCATGGACAGTAACGCCAACACAATGGTCATCTAACTATTTAGATAACTTAATGAACTTTACTTGGGTGCAAACTAAAAGCCCAGCAGGTGCTATTCAGTGGATACCAAGCGAAAAAGGCGCTGAAAACTTAGTGCCTGATGCACACATTCCAAACAAACGTAATGCGCCGATTATGTTCACAACAGATTTAGCACTAAAAGAAGATCCTAGTTTCCTTAAAATTGTTGAGCGCTTTAGAGCAGATCCAAGACAATTCGACAAAGCATTTGCTAAAGCTTGGTTTAAATTAACCCATCGCGATATGGGACCTCGTGCTCGATATGTAGGCACAGAAGTACCTAGTGAAGTGCTAACCTGGCAAGATCCGCTACCTGAAGTAAAGCACCCGTTAATTTCTGCTAAAGATATGGGCAAGCTAAAACAACAAGTTTTAGATTCTGGATTAGCCACTTCTGCATTAGTTAAAACGGCATGGGCCTCAGCAGCGAGTCACCGTGTGACCGATATGCGCGGTGGTGCCAATGGTGCCCGTATTCAACTTGAGCCGCAAAAGAGTTGGCCGGTAAATAATCCTGTAGAGTTAAGTAAAGTGCTAGCAAAGTTAAAGTCTATTCAAGCAGGCTTTAATCAGCAGTCAAAGAGCAAAAAAGTGTCGTTGGCTGATCTTATTGTTATAGGGGGTGCTGCAGCAATCGAGCAAGCAGCTAAAGCGGCAGGATATAATGTTGATGTACCTTTTATAGCTGGCCGTGCCGACGCGACTCAAGCGCAAACTGATATTAAGTCATTTAATTATTTAAAACCTGACGCCGACGCTTTTCGTAACTATTACAATGAAGATAGTTACATGTCACCTGCAGAAATGTTGGTTGATAAAGCAAATTCATTGGGCTTAAATGTACCAGAAATGACAGTTTTGGTTGGCGGTATGCGTGTATTGAACGCTAATTTTGATGGTTCTTCATTGGGCGTATTAACTAAAACACCCGAAGTATTAACTAATGACTTTTTTATCAACTTACTTGATATGTCTACCACATGGAAAAAAGACCAAAACAACGTAGGCGTTTATCAAGGATACGACCGCATATCTAATGCATTAAAATGGCAGGCAACCCCCGTTGATTTAATTTTTGGTTCAAGCTCAGAGTTACGTGCTATTGCGGAAGTTTATGCTTCTGATGATGCAAACAATAAATTTATTAATGACTTTATTAAAGCATGGGTCAAGGTTATGCAACTTGATCGCTTCGATTTAAAGTAAATGTAATACAGAGTTAGTTTAAGATTAAAGCGAGTATGGCTTAGTAGCTATACTCGCTTTTTTGTAGCATCAATCCTACCAGTGCATAGGATCAACATGATAATACTGAGTTAGCTGTTGATATAGTTTTGGGTGTTGCTGACTAAACTGCCTGGATTGCTCAAAAAACACCTCACTCGCTACAGCAAAAAATTCTGCAGGATTTGTTGCACCATAATAATCAAACAACGAAGGCTCTCCCCTACTAGCTTGTTTTTGTAATGTTTCAAACTGCTTGTTAAAAATGGCCGACCAAGACTGATAACTTTGATTTTCTGCCAATATAGGTGCACCATTAGCGCGACCGTCTTCTTGGTCAAGTTGATGGGCAAATTCGTGGATCACCACATTTCGTCCATCGTCAGGTATTTGTGCGCCTTCTAAAGCATCTTGCCACGACAGCACTACTTTGCCAAAATCCCATGATTCACCGGCTAGCACTAATTTTTGCGTAAAATAAACCCCGTCATTACTGCGTGCTTGTTGCTGCTTTACAAAGGCACTGGGGTAAACCAATATAGTGCGTAACTTCGGGTAATAGTCAGTTTTACGGTTGAGTAATAATAAACAAGCTTGAGCGGCAATAGTTATTCTAATTTCATCTGTGATCACCACACCATTACAACCAACAAACTCTTTTTCAGCTAAAAAAACCTGAATATGTTTTTTTAGTTGCAACTGCAAGTCTGTTGGCATTTGTTTAAAATATGGCATGCGCTGCTGAATAATTTTACGCCATTGCTTTTTAAACGGTTTGGCTTTTATTAAACGCCGCTTATATTCTAGCCAATGGGGTTTTCCAACCAAATAAGCAATCAGCAGTAAACCAATAAATACAGGTAATAAAAAGGAAAACATAATACATTTCACAAAGGAGTTTTATTATAAGGTGAGGACACAAGCTTAAAATATCAATTTAATGGAGCATTTTTCATTATTTTATTGCAAATAAAGAAAATAAAAAAATTGAAAGTCAATTGAACTTATCTCAAAAACACCGCTCATACTATATAAGAGACTTACTTCCCTAAGTGTTTTTATATTTTGTTTTGTAATGCGTTTATCTTTTAGGTAAACGCTTTTTTTTGCCTAAAATTTAGCAAAAATAAAAAGTATTGAAAACCCATTGAACTTATCCTAAAAACACCACTCTGATTATATAAGAGACTTACTTCCCTGAGTTTATATTTTATGTTTTTTAAAGCGTTTACCTTTTAGGTAAACGCTTTTTTTTGCCCAAAAATTAGCAAAAACAAATAATATTAAAACTAATTGAACTTATCTTAAAAACATCGTTCATACTATATGAGAGACTTAATTCCCTGAGTGTTTTATGTTTATATTTTATGTTTTTTAAAGCGTTTATCTTTTAGATAAACGCTTTTTTTTTGCCTAACATTTATCAGATCACATGGCTGGTAATAGAACACATTAATTTTTAATACTATTTTACGATGCAGCAGCTAGATACTGGCATAGGTGAGGTTATATGAATTAAAGAACGTGATTAGCTCAATAATTAATTACCAATATAAGAGGAATTATCCAAGCAACATATAATAAAGATTAGAAGCTAGTCTTAATATAGTTTAGTATAGTTTAATGCAATTTCAGTACTCATATAAGGATGTTTAGAATATTGTAAGTATTTGGTTTATCCTCTAAAGGTTGGTTATGTCGTCTAGTAAAATATTAAACCTAAAAACTCTCTTTTTCTATCTTATCTTTCTATGTACAGTTTATACTTCATTACCCACACTGGCTGCTACTTCAGAGTTTTATCCCTACGACCATCTCAATAAAACTCAACTGGGTTTAGCGTTATTAGATGTTGAGAAAAGTTATCAGAATGAAGCAAGTAAAGCTTTAGAGCGTTTAAATTTTCTCAAAAAATCAGAAGGTTGGGTAGATAGCTCTACCACAATAGCTAGATACTATAGTTTGAAGCTGAAAATTCTTAGCAGGTTATCAGCTTCAACAGAGATTAAAGGGCTAATCGAAGAATTTAGGCAATTTGCTAATAGTACCGATATTGAATGGTTAGTTTTGGAATCAAATTACCATAGAGCTGATGCTGCCTTAATCAATGACGGAGACAACAACACGACTCTTGAGCTTATTAATAGAACATTACCCAAAGCTATTGAAATTAATTTTCAACACCTTGTTAATCGTCTTTATAATTTAAGAGCTATTGCAAAGCAAAACAGTGGGGATAATAGCGGTGCATTGAAAGACTTCCATTTAGCATTAAATAATCCATCTAGTTATCAAAATGAAGGCTGGGCTATAACAATTTATTCAAACATGTCTATTATCTACTTAGAGATAGAAGACTACGCTAAAGGTCTGGAAATAAACGATTTAGCATTCGAATTATTTAAAGAAGAAAAAATAGAAAACGATCAAATTGAAACATCACTATTAATAATGAAAGCTCTTTTCTTGAAAAATACCCATGATTATGAGCAAGCAATTAAAACCTTTTATCAAGCTGAAAATAGTGCCATAAAATCAGGTTTAATCAATCTAATCTTGAATGTAAAAAGTAACCTTTCAGGCGCATTATTAGCGGATAATAAAGCAAATGAAGCCAAAAAAGTGATTTTAGAATGTATTGCAGATTCAGTTCAACATAGTTTAAGTTCTACCCTGTCTTACTGCCAATCAAATTTAGCTCATATTGAAATTGAATTAGGCAATTATTCCGAAGCTATTACGTTATTAAAACAAGCAAAAAGTAGCTTTGAGAAAAAGAATAATTTGAAAGCTGCCATACAGCAACAACTTAGTTTAAGTGTTGCTTACGAGCGCTCAGGCGACTATTACACTGCATTACAACAATTGAAAAAGTATTATGAACAAAACATTGATCTAATGTTTAATGAACGAACAAAAGAGATATCTAGAATAGAAGAGGCTTTTGAGGCTCAATTAAAAGATAAACAAATAGCACTCCTTAAAGCTAAGAATGAATTACAGTCAGCTAGATTAAGAGAAAACACATTAACTAACCAGCTAATAATTATCATATCAATTTTTTCAATTATTTTTTTACTGTATTTTATTCGCAACTACATAAAGATTAAAAAACAAACAGTTTTTTTAGAAGAATCAAATGCTACGTTACTTGATAACAGCTTTATTGATCCATTAACCAAAGTCGGAAACAGAAGAGCGCTTGCCGAATATATTAAGATGCTTGCGGGTAATACAAAAAATATAGAACACTATGTTGTTATCCTTGATATTGATCATTTCAAAAATGTAAATGATACCTATGGTCACATGGTAGGAGATGAAATTCTAGGGGTAGTGGCAAATCGATTGAGTGCTGAAACTAGGGACAAAGATAAACTGGTTCGATGGGGTGGAGAAGAGTTCGTTTTGGTGATTGCGGGGGAAAATAAAGACAACAAAACCTCTGTTGCTAATAGAATAATTAAAACTATTTCAAGTAAGGCTATCACGACAAGTGTTGGTGAAATACGGGTTACCGTTTCAGCAGGAGCAACTAATATTAAACCTGGTCAACTCAATAAGGAAACGTGGCCAGAAGTACTCAAGAAAGTCGATAGCGCCTTATATATAGCTAAAGAAGGCGGAAGAAATCAAGCGGTATTGATATAAGTTAATTGTATTAGTCGGTACGACCCAGTAACAATATTAACTAGGGTCAACTTTAATACCTATCAGCCTTACAATAATAATTTTAACGACCGGATTAACTCAACAGTTACACCTACCTTTCAGTAGTTGACAAATAATTGGCTAATATACTTTTACGAGTGATAAAGCATACACAAGAAGCTAATGTTAGCTTGCGGCTATCTTTTGACGTAGCTCACAATGTCAAAAAAACGAGCATAATGATGTAAAGATGCAACGGCCGCTGAACTCGTGTGATGAAATATACGATTAAAGATTAAATACGTAATAGATATACACTAAGCTACAAACATTTTTTATAAAAAAGCCAATACCTATGTTCTGGTATTGGCTTTTAAAGTTATGACTCATGCGACTATTTATTGCGCAACCTAGCGTTTGCTAACGATAGTTATTGATAGTTAACACATAGGAAAATCTAGTGTTATTTGCTTTCAGCTTGCACTTTTCTTGCTTGATGAAGCTTCTTATAACTGTCGATTAATCTTAAATGTTTATCTAAACCTTCTAAGTTCATGCCGGTTTTTGTTAAGCCGTAAAACTTCACTGTGCCTTCAGTTGAGCCAATAACATTATTCATTGTTTCTTCGCTAAACATTCTATTAAGGTTATGAATATAATCTTCTAGCAGCATGTCTTCATCGATTTCAATTTCAAGTACCGCTTGCATCGCTTGATAAAACAAACGGCGCTCAACGGTATTATCATTAAACTGTAAGAATTCTTCGACTAATTCTTGCGCGTCTTCTAAGGCACCTAAGGCTAGATAAATCAGTATTTTAAGCTCTAAAATAGTGAGCTGTCCCCACACGGTGTTCTCGTCGAACTCTATACCTATTAATGTTCTAATATCGATATAATTATCTAATTGGCTGTCTTCTAAGCGTGTTACTAAGCTTTCGAGTGCATCATCATCTAAAATATGCAGGTTCAGAATATCTTCGCGGTAATTAAGTGCCTTGTTGGTGTTATCCCAAACTAGGTCTTCAACAGGATATATTTCTGAATAATCAGGCACTAATATACGACAAGCGGTTGCGCCTAGTTGGTCAAATACCGCCACGTAAGCTTCTTTACCTAAGTCTGTTAAAATACCGAATAGACGATCGTTTTCTTCTGCGCTAGTGCCAGAAAAGTCCCACTCGCAAAACTCAAAGTCTGCCTTATTACTAAAGAAGCGCCATGAAATTACACCGGTTGAGTCAATAAAGTGCTCAACGGCGTTTTCAGGCTCAGATACCGCAAGGCTACTAAATGTAGGTCTTGGCACATCATTTAAACCTTCAAAACTACGGCCTTGTAATAATTCAGTTAAGCTACGTTCTAACGCGACTTCAAAACTTGGGTGCGCACCAAACGAGGCAAATACGCCACCGGTTTTTGGGTTCATTAACGTAACGCACATTACCGGAAATTGACCACCTAACGAGGCATCTTTAATTACTACTGGGAAGCCTTGTGTTTCAAGCGCTTCGATACCAGCAAGAATACTTGGGTATTTATCTAATACGCTTTTAGGCACATCGGGTAAGGCAATTTCTTGTTCAATAATTTGGCGTTTAACTGCGCGTTCAAAAATTTCAGACAAACACTGCACTTGTGCTTCAGCTAAGTTATTACCGGCGCTCATGCCATTACTTAGGAATAAGTTTTCAATCAAATTTGAAGGAATATATACCGTCTCACCATCTGATTGGCGCGTGTAAGGAATAGCACAAATACCACGTTCAGCGTTTCCTGAGTTAGTATCAATTAGGTTTGAGCCACGAAGTTCATCATCAGGGTTGTAAATATCTAGGCAATAATCATCTAAAATACCCTTAGGTAAATCATCGCTTTCATCTAACGTAAACCACTTTTCGTTCGGGTAATGCACAAAATAGCTGTTAGCAATGTCTTGCCCTAAAAACTGATCATTATAAAAAAAGTTACAGTTAAGGCGTTCAATAAACTCACCTAAGGCTGAACATAGTGCGCTTTCTTTTGTAGCGCCTTTGCCGTTGGTAAAACACATTGGAGAAGCGGCATCTCGAATATGTAATGACCATACATTTGGCACAATATTGCGCCATGAGGCAATTTCAATTTTCATGCCTAAGCCCGCTAGTATCGCGGTCATATTTTTAATGGTTTCTTCTAGCGGTAAATCTTTACCTAGAATATAAGTGCTGTCTGTGCCTTGTGCGCCTGCCATTAGCATGGCTTGTGCGTCATCTTCTAAGCTATCAACCAAATCAACTTTAAATTCAGGTTCTGTTTGTATCACTTTTTTAACGGTACAGCGGTCAATTGAGCGTCGAATACCTAAACGGTCCTTTTCTGAAATGCTTTCAGGCAACTCAACTTGAATTTGAAATATTTGCTTATAACGATCTTCAGGATCAACAATATTGTTTTGTGATAAACGAATATTTTCGGTCGGAATATCACGAGAATTACAATACACCTTAACAAAATACGCCGCACACATAGCTGACGAAGCGAGGAAGTAATCAAACGGTCCGGGCGCTGAACCATCACCTTTATAACGAATTGGTTGGTCGGCGACGACGGTAAAGTCATCAAATTTGGCTTCAACTTTTACGTTGTCGAGAAAATTAACTTTAATTTCCATTAGATTGGATCCCACAATTGATTGCTGTAACAGCCAAAATTTCACTTTGAAACTTTGCGAATCAGCGAATTTATCTTAATGCAGGAATTATCGTGGTTTTTGCCGCAATAGTCTTGGGTTAATTGCATAAAACCCTAAATTTGAGCAAAGAAAAAGGCGAGAAGAAAACTACTCGCCTTTTTATCAGCATTTATACTTTAGTGTTTCACCCTTAATGGCACTGAATTAATAGCGCTTTAGGTGTATTAATTTCAGCTTGAGGTTGATAGCGAATATCGCTTACTGAAAGTTTAATAGCGCCGTTGGTATAAAGGGCAAACGGTGAAACAATTTTGTCCATCGCAATACCTTTTTCGACAAAACATTGTAAATCGATGGCGATATTTTGCCATTGTCCTTGCACTAATGTTTGCATTTGCTCAGTAATATCAACAGCTGCTCGACAGCTGCCTAAAGCGTCACCAATAGATTCACAGTGCATTTCAACAGTTACTGGCGCAGTTATGTTTGAATCACGTTTAACAGAAATTACCAAGGCAGAATTTTGTTCTAATTCAAAACCAAGGTCTTCTCTGAAACTACTTGAAAATACCACACCTGCTTTTGCCGTGCCTGAAGTATCAATTCGAAAGGCATCTTCTTGAACAATTTTGTCTACCGTACGATAAGTAATACCGGGAAGTTTGGCACTATTTGAACGTAGCTCAGATGACTGTTGACCAGAAAGTTGCTGCTCAGATGATAAAAACATACGCCATGGTTTAGCCACTTTTCCAGCAAATATCGAGGTGTTTTTGGCGAGGCCTTCATCACTACTCATCTCTTCAGATAGTGTATCCGATAATTGCACTTGGCCTTTATTGTTGCTGTACGTTAAACCAAAACCGTAAGGTAATAACGGCTCGTAAACTTCATCAAATCGGTTAACAATTTGTGTCGCCGTTTTTGGCCATGAGAAAGAAAGCTTGCCTGTAAAGTCGTGCTGTATTTGCTTGTTTTTATCGGTTAATAGCACATCGGCTACAGCCTTACCTTCAGACCCCGGTAACCAAGCAGCAACAAAAGCATCGCTGGCGTTCAGCTCAGCATTTACCCACATAGGTCGACCGCTGATAAAAATACTGACGACAGGAATACCTTGGGCTTTAAGCTTTTTCAATAAAGCTAAATCGGTTTGCATACCACGTTGATAGGCTAAATTATCTTTATCTCCATGCCCTTCGGCGTAAGGTTCTTCACCAAAAACAACAATGGCAACATCTGGCTTTTGTGAAAACTCACCGCTTTCACTCAACATAATTTTTCCGCCTGCAGCGTTAACTTGAGAAGCTAAACCTTGATAAATTGAAGTGCCGCCAGGGAAATCTTCATTGCTATTATTAGTACCTTGCCACGTAATACTCCAGCCACCTGATTGCTTACCAATGTTATGGGCAGCATCACCTGCGACTAAGATATTTAATTTAGGTGAAAGTGGTAATAAATTAGCTTTGTTTTTTAACAATACCAAAGACTCTCTTACAGCTTGGCGAGCAACTTCACGATGTTCTTCACTACCTACTAATTCAGTTTTACCTGAAAAAAGTCGATTAGCTGGGCTAGGCTTATTAAATAAACCTGCTCGTAACTTAACACGTAAAATACGGCTAACTGCATCGTCGATACGCGCTTGTGGAATAACGCCTTGCTTAACTTGCGCTATCGTATTTTCCATTAATGGCTTCCAAGCATCTGTTGGCACCATAAAAATATCTAAGCCTGCGTTTGCCGCTTGCGGGCAGCTTTCATTAGTACAGCCAACAATTTGTCCATGGCCATTCCAATCACCAACAACAAAACCATCAAAAGCCATTTTGTTTTTCAACACATCAGTTAACAAATAACGGTTACCGTGAATTTTATCACCATGCCAGCTATTAAATGATGCCATAACTGATTGCGCGCCTGCGGTTAAACCACCCACATAACCTTGGGCATGCAAGTCAAATAAGTCTTGCTCTGACGCTAAGTTATCGCCTTGGTCGTCACCGTCAACTGTTCCGCCATCACCAATAAAGTGTTTTACGGTACTGATCACGCGATCGTCACCTAAAAAGTCATTACCCGCATGGCCTTGTAAACCTTTAACCACTGATGCAGCATAAGATCTAACAATTTCAGGATCTTCAGAGTAGCCTTCATAAGTTCGACCCCAGCGGTCATCTCGAACCGTTGCTACCGTTGGAGCAAAAACCCAATCAATACCCGTTACCATAACTTCGGTGGCGGTTATTTTTGCAATTTTTTCGACTAAAGCAGGATTATTTGCCGCGCCTAAACCAATATTATGAGGAAACAAAGTTGCACCGATAACGTTGTTATGACCATGAACCGCATCTGTACCCCACATAGTAGGAATGGTTGAGCCATCAAGCGAATCATCAATTGATGCCTGATACATAGACTCAGCTAAAGCAATCCAATCTTGTGGTGTGGCATGTTTGTTATTATTTGGAAACGCACCACCACCATTGAGATAAGAACCAAAACCATATTTACGCATATCGTCTACCGTAATATCACGAATTTCTGGTTGGATCATTTGCGCTACTTTTTGCGCTAAAGTCATTGTAGACAAGATGCTTTGTACTTTACGCTCAATCGCTTCATCGCTTTTAACTTCAGAATCAATCGTAGGCCAAATTGACAGATCTTTTTTGGCTAATGCCGGTGTTTCAACAGCGAGTTGCTGCTTAACTACTTCAGTTGTCTCTGCAGCATATTGCAATTTAGTATCTGAATTACAAGCCGTTAAACCTAATGCTGAGATAGTTGAAATAAATAGGTAGGAAAATTTATTCATTATGCTGCTTCCTTCAAAGTATTCGCCGCAGGCTTGGAGCCGTTCACACCATAAAAAACAATATAAATATAACAAACTATTGGTATGATAAAAGATAATTGCACGCCAACTATGTCAGCTAAAACACCTTGTACTAATGGCACAATCGCACCACCTACAATGGCTAAACAAAGTATGCCTGCGCCTTGACTAGTATGTTTACCTAAGCTGTTTAACGCTAAACTGAAAATTGTAGGGAACATAATAGAATTACAAAGCCCAACTAAGAGAATTGACCACATAGCTAAACTGCCACTGGTTAGCATGGCAATGGTAATTAAAATCACTGCAAAAAATGCGTTAAATGCTAAAACTTTCCCAGCATCAACTTTCTGCATTACCGCCGCGCCGATAAAGCGCCCTACCATAGCGCCGCCCCAATAATAAGTGAGGTATTTAGCCGCTTGTGATTCTTCTAATCCCCCCATGTTAGCTTCACCAAAAAAGTTGATTAAAAAGCTACCAATAGAGACTTCTGCACCTACATAAACAAATATGCCTAATGCACCTAAAACTAAATGGCGATACTGCCAAGCTGAACCTGAAATAACTTCATCCGCTTTAGTTTCAGCGCTAGCAATATGAGGTAGCTTTAACCAAGCAAAAATAGCCGCTAAAATTAATAACGCTGCAGTTAATACTAAATAAGGTACTTTTACTGAATCGGCTGAAGGCTCTGTGGCCATTGAATGCACAGCTTCGTTTAAGATAAACAAACCACCTAAATATGGCGCAACTGTGGTACCTAAAGAGTTGAATGCTTGAGTCATGGTTAGTCGTGAGGAAGCTGACTCTGTTGGCCCCAGTAATGTAACGTATGGGTTAGCCGAAACTTGTAAAATGGTAATGCCACTTGCCAAAACGAACAATGCCGAAAGAAACATTGGGTAACTGTGCATTGATGCAGCAGGATAAAACATTAAGCAACCTAAGGCGGCGATCACTAAACCTGCAACAATTCCCTTTTGATATCCTACTTTCTTCACTAACTGCCCTGCTGGTAAAGACACAATAAAATAAGCACCAAAAAAACAAAACTGTACTAACATCGATTGCGTGTAGCTTAAATCGAAAATAGCTTTTAAATGTGGAATAAGAATGTCGTTTAAGCAGGTGATAAAACCCCACATAAAAAACAGCGATGTTAATGAAACCAGCGCAAATCGATTTTGGTTGGGTGCACCTAAATCTGCAGTGCTAAGTTGTTTGTCTACTACGACTGAAGAACTAGCCATAAGATAAATTCCTATACTTTGGAATTAGTCATACCATCGTCTTGTTGAGTTCAATTAAGCACACTTAACAAGTGGTAATACTAAATAAAGAGAAGTGCGCGCCTATTGGTTAAACAGGCGCTATGTTTACGTTTACTGAAAGCTATAACGAACGCCTAAAGTGTATCTTGTACCGTATTGTCGAGCAGATAAAAACTGTGCTTCGTAACGACCAAAAGACTCTTCAGTTTCGTTATTTAAGTTAACCCCTTCAACAAAAACTGTTAAGTTTTCATTAACATCGTAGTTAACGCTCATATCAATTTGTCCAAACTCTTTAGCAAACTGTGGAGGAGCATCGTTAGAGCCTTGATCTTGCCCAACACCAATGAGGTACTGATCACGCCAAGCGTAAGTTAACTTAACTGACAAGCCATTTTTCTCATAAAATGCTTGAAAGTTTGCTGAGTCACTTAAACCAACAAGTGGAGATTGTTGCTCTAAACTTTCGGTATCAAAGTTAACGTCACCATCAACAAAGGTAGCATTTGCGCCAAAACCAAAGCCTGATTCACCAAAAAGGTGTTGAATAGCAACTTCGAAGCCATCAACCATTTTTTCATCAGAGTTATATGGTTCACTGATATTCCAAACCATTAATGGATCATCAGCATTTGGTACGATGTAACCTTGTGCATTTATCTCAGCACCATTTTCTTGCATTCTTGCAAAGACGTTATCACCTGTAGTTGCTATACCTTCTGCCGTTAAATCAGCAATGGCTTGTGCATAACGAGGACCCTGAGAAATATCTTGGATACCATCATATTGGCTGCTAGTACTGCGACTGCTAATAAAGTTTTTAACGTCTTTTCTAAAGTAACCCACTGCAGCATAGCTACCTTCGCCGTAATAATACTCTAGGCTAAAGTCCAAGTTCTTAGATTCGTAAGGATCTAAATCCGTATTACCTTGGCTACCAGTACGCGAGTCTAAACCTGGGCTTGGGCTTAACGCTAAACCACCAGCAAGATTACCTAATGGCGCACGAGAAATTGTTTTACTCCAAGATGCACGAGCCACAATGTCATCGGTTAAATCAACACGAATATCGATCATAGGTAAAAGAATAT
Organism: Colwellia sp. NW0002-52-1; assembly: GCF_057550865.1. NCBI lineage: Bacteria > Pseudomonadati > Pseudomonadota > Gammaproteobacteria > Alteromonadales > Colwelliaceae > Colwellia > Colwellia sp. NW0002-52-1. Next base: position 140,440 of record NZ_BAAJLU010000005.1, read on the forward strand.
CGTATTCACCTTCTTCAACATAAAAGTTGTTTTCACCCGGTGTATATTGCGTATGCCATTCTGTACCACCTAACCACCAAACACTGGTAGGCACGTCTTGTAAGACATTACTTTCAACTTTTGTTTCTTCATAACGTAAACCTACGTTAATTTGGACGGGGAAGTCTGCAACATCGAAGTCCCATAATGAAGAAACATAAATACTGTTAGTGTTTTCTTCAACCGAACCTTGCGACTTCACACTACCTTCACGGTAAGGATCAGTACTGAAGTAATCATCGCCAAGTAAACTTTGGTTTAAGTAAGCTTGTGAACGAGCAACCGCCTCGTCAAAATCAAAGTTGTAGTAGTAACCAGCTCCAATAGGGCTGCCACCATTTGAAAACTCATCTAAAAAGCCGCTTGTCGTGTTGTAAGTAAACATACTGTCAGGAAAAGCAGCAGAGTAATTAGGGTTAAATAAGAAGCCACCAATTAAGCCACTCCAAGCACTTGAACCACTCATTTTTTGCTCTGTGCGTGCAATACCAAACTTAACCGTCATCAATGGAATGTCGAAAGTGTTATCCCACGAACCATCTATTTGTAATTGCTCAACTTCCGATTTCCCTGGGCTGTGAATAAATTGGCTAAAATGTGAATCCATTTCACTGGGTGCAAGCGTAGTTGAACCATTATCCCAAAAAATAGTGCCTTGTGGGATATCGCCATCACGAAAATCATAAGTTTTGGTTACTAACTGGTCTGAACCAAATACTAGTGAACCAGTACCATTCATGCCTTTATCTTTGCCATTATCAGTACTACTTTCTGAGTTATGATAGTCAAATGAAAGACTTAACTCGTCAGTTGCTTGCCATTCAATATTAAAACCCACTGAGTTTTCTTCAACTTCGGTGGTATCTCTATTGGCAGTATATGAACCATCATTACCCGATAAGTCAGCATAAATAACGGTGCCGTTTTGATCTAACTCGTACGCATTGATGTTGCCACCATAATCATGCCATTGGCCCCAACCAATGGCATTTGTGCCGGTAGTTGATAAGCCTGTGGTGTAATCAAGGGTCATGACTAAGCTATCAAGCGGTGCATATTGAAAAGTTACATTGGCATTAGTTCTTTCGCGCTCAACATCAGCAATACCGTAGTTCATATCGCGCGGGAAAAATGCGCCAGCGGCTGCGTTAGCAGAACGGTTATCAACAACTTTATCAGCGTCTAAACTAGGAAGTTGTGCATCAGGTTGAAATTGCCAACCTTGAATACCCGCTGATTGTTGCTGAAAGTCACGTTGTTGATGTGAAAAAGAAAGTGCTACACCGAAGGTCTCATCGGCAAAAGTGTTGCTGTATAAGGCAGATACTTCAGGTGTAACATCATCACCTTGTACATTTGACTCATCATAAATGGCTTTTGCTGATACTGAATATTTTTCACCTGGGCTATTTAACGGCTTAACCGTAAGGATATTAACGGTTGCCCCTAAACCACCGCTAGGTAAATCACCACGAGCAGTTTTGTAAACTTCTAAAGCACTAACACCGTCTGACGACAAGTTCTCTAGACTATACGAGCGAGAATTACCCGTACCCGGCATTTGGCGGCCATTAAGGGTAATTAAGTTAAATTCAGGGCCAAAGCCTCGAACCGTTATTTGGCTACCTTCGCCATTTGAACGACTAACCGAAACACCTGTAATACGCTGTAAAGATTCTGCTAAGTTAGTGTCAGGAAACTTACCCATTTCTTCTGCAGAAATCGCATCAACGACGCCTGACATTTCTCTTTTTACATTCATTGAGCGGATCAAACTACCTTTGATACCTTTAACTTCAATGACTTCTACTTCATCATTATTGTTTGCTATTAAATTTTCTTCTGCTGCAACTAACTGCGTGCTTATACTTGCCGCTAATATTGACGATATAGTCAATGCTATACGCGTTTTGGTAAAAGTTGATTGTTTCATGATTGCCCTACTTACTTAAAATAGTTTGTTATTAGCGACTTGTTGTTCTCTGAAAAGCCGCTTAACTTTTTAATTGCTATCTATTATTCGTCTATTGGTAAATTGGTAAATTGGTAAATTGGTAAATTGACTAGTAAACCATTACGTTGTCTAAACGATATACCGCACCGTCACCAGTACCCCATGCAGGGAAGACCATCACTACATCAATGAAACTAATATCTAAGCCAGCATCGAATAGTGTTTGTAATGGAAATGTGTAGGTTTGCCATTCACCAACAACAGGGTCTAGGCCTTCAGTACTAGCATTTAAAGCCAACTCAACAGCAGTAGTTGCGCCATCAGATTCAATTTTAAATAGCCACGTTGCTGAAGCATCATTTGGCGCTGAAACAACTTTTAGGTCAAATTGCACAACACCACTGGCTAAAATAGCTGAAGCATCTAGAAATACCTCATCATCAGCAAGAATACCCATCACCGTAGGCTGAGCACCAATAACAAACTCTGCGGTCATACCATGGTCAGTATCATCATTTTCAAGTGTCGGAGTAGAGCCACCACAGCAATCCCAAATAGACCAGCCTGTTGCAGCAGCTTCACCAAATAAAACGTTGATTTGTGGTGCGCTAGTTGGGTCGTAAATTTTCACATTGTCTATACGATAAATTGCACCATCGCCAGCACCCCATGCAGGAAATACCATAAGTACATCAATAGCGCTTACATCCAAACCTGCATCAGCTAAATCAGCCAGGTTAAATGTGTATGTTTGCCATTGGTCTGTGGCTGGTTCTTCGCCTTCAACACTGTCTGTTAATGCCAGCTCAACCGCCGAAGTATTATTGTCAGCTTCAACTTTAAAAAGCCAAGTGTCAGCACTCGGCATTGAGGTTACTTTCATATCAAATTGAATAACACCATTGGCAAGAATACCCGTGGCATCAAATGGTGTAGGTGTTTCAGTATTTCCTTCGCGTGAAATAAAGCCCATAACTGTTGGCGTTGCGCCAATAGAAAATTCAGCCACATTGCCATGTGCGTCATCATCAAGTTCAACCGTTGGGGTTGAACCGCCACAACAATCCCACATTGGCCAGCTTGGATTTTCGTTATCAGTAAAAACAACTAATTCAGGAGAAGCACCTATATCGCCTTCAATTGAGAAATTAGCAACTTGGTAAACGGCACCTTCGCCAGCCCCCCAATCAGGAAATATCATTACAACGTCAATTGCGCTAACGTCTAAGCCTTTCGCTACAAAGGCTGACAATGGAAATGTATAGGTTTGCCATTGGCCAACAACAGGTTCTACACCTTCATTACTTTGATTTAACAGCATGTCTGCTGCCGTGTCAGCATCGTTACTTTCTACTTTGAAATTCCAGTTTGCGCCAGCCGCTGGAGCTGTGATCAGTTTCATTTCAAAAGTGATCACGCCATTAAGATCTACTAACGGAGAAGCATCGAATGGAGTGCCTTTACCTTCGGGGTCTGTAATAAAAGTATCACGTGAAATAAAGCCAACTACTGTTGGCTCGCCACCAATAACAAACTCAACCACATCGCCTTTGTCTGCATCAGAAACTAGTGCTGGTGTTGAGCCACCACAACAATCCCATGCAGGCCAATTTGGGTTAAAAGCGCCTGAAAAAATACTAAGGTTTTTAGCAATACCATCACTAGGAGGCACAGGCACTGGAGCCTTACCTTCAACAAGACCGTCTTCTAAGCTATCGTAGCCAGCTCTGACTGTTTCACAGCCTTTACCTGTTTCTGGGTTCGACAAACATTGGTAAACTCTTACGTAATCAACTTCAAATTTGTTGTCTGCATGAAAAGCCGTAGCATCAACACCTAATTCGTTTACGTTTTCAGGCCAGCTTCCGCCGACAGCAAAGTTAAGAATTAAATAAAATTCTTTATCAAAAGGAGCGGTATCCCAAAAGGTTTTAAGCTCACCTGATACTTGTTCATAATATTCGGTAAACCAACCTTTATGTGCAAGCCCTACCGCTTCATCTTTACTGTTGTAACGAACGCTTGATTGACGTTGTGTGGCATATAAATAACCATCCATATACCAACGTATTTCACCTTCTTGCCACTCTATAGCATAAGTATGAAAGCCATCTGCAGGGTTTGCGCCATCAGCTAAGCTATATGACTTACCCGATGACGAATTATCAGGCCAACTTTTTCCGTAGTGTAGCGTACCGTGAACATTGCTCTCTACGTTACCTTCAGCATCGGAAACACCTAAGTTAACAGATTCAAAAATATCGATTTCACCAGAGCGTGGCCATTCACCGTACTCTTCATCTGTCGGCATCATCCAAAACGCTGGCCAACTACCTTGTCCGGCAGGCACTTTAGCGCGCATTTCTACACGGCCGTATTTAAAGTCTGCTTTGTAACGAGTAATCATACGTGCTGACGTGTAAGGCAGTGCCGCGCCTTCTTCGGCAGGTAGCGCGACAATATTTAGCATGCCTTCGGCTAAATAAGAGTTATCAGCACTATCGGTATAACACTGCTTTTCTTGATTACCACCACCGTCACAGTTAACTTCGTGCGTCCAGTTTTGGCTATTTATTGCAGTGCCATCAAATTCATCACTCCATACTAATCCCCAGTCGCTAACTGGCAATTGTGGATCAATTTTATCTGGTTTTGTTTCAGTTTCAGCACTACTACCACCACACCCAACTAAGGTGATGGTTGATAGCAAAGCAAGCAACTGTGTTATATTTTTTGCAGCTTTTAACATAATTTGTTTTCCAATTACCCAACTATTTTTGTTGTACTAGAAACGCGTATGATTGTAATTATATTATCTGATACGAGTTCACAAGTAGCATAGTTCGGCAGCCATAATGTTATTTGCATAACAGAACAGACTACCCCCGAAAATCATACTGATTTAAATTACAAATAGTTACAAATGAAATGCGCCATCATGGTTGTAGCATGCGCCATAGAAGGTTTTTTTCAAAAAATTAGCGACAAGACGAAACAAAAGCACGATAAGTGGTTAAAGCTGTTTTGATTCAACAATTGTTTGGATACTAGAGCTAAAATTACGACTTACTTTTAACTGCACATCGTCACCTAAATCAAGAATACTTTCGCTATTACGCAAGGGCTTAATGCTTTTAATGCAGTTAACGTTAACTAAGGTAGATTTATGAATTCGAGAGAATATTTTCGGGTCGAGTTGACTCACTAATTTTTTCATTGTTATTCGCACAACATGGGTTTCATTAGCCGTATGAACACACATATAATCGCCAGCGGCATCAATCCACCGAATCGCTTTTATGGGTAAGAATACTTTTTCATTATCACTGTTTTTAATCACTAACTCTTGATTAAAAAGCGTAGGTAAAGGTAAGTCTGTTGCTAGCCAGTTCTCTAACTCTGTTACCGCTAAACCAGACGTTTCACCTAATGCACGTAAAAGCTTGAACTTTTCATTACTGGAGTCTTTAGGTTCAATGCGCTGTAGTATACGCTCTACTGTTTTTTGTAAGCGCCCTAAATTAGCTGGTTTTAAAACATAATCTATAGCATTAAGTTCAAATGCTTCTAGCGCGTACTCCCCGTAAGCACTTACAAAAACCACCATAGGCATAATATCAGCCTGTAATGCTTGCACAACCTCAATACCATTTAATCCAGGTAGGCGTAAATCTAAAAACAGAACATCGGGGCATAATGTTTGGCACAAATGAATAGCTTCATCTCCATCACTAGCTTCTGCGATAACGTTAATTTCAGGTAGCTTTTCTAACCTTAATTTTAACCCTTCCAAGGCGAGAGGTTCATCATCAACAATGATTGCCGTCAGTGTTTTTTTTATCATAAATTAACCCTTTTTCTCAAATGGAATAGAAATAGCAACCATAGTTCCACCCTCTGCAGTATCGGTAATATTTACTTCAAAGTCGCCATTAAACATGGCACTTAATCGGGCTTTAGTATTACTTAAACCAATACCAAAACCATCACTGACCTTATCATGACTTTCTTGACCATTGTCGATAACTTGCAGTAGTAATCGATCATTTAGTTGTTTAGCGCTAATGCAGATTGTACCGCCAGACTTTCTTAATTCAATGGCATATTTAATGGCATTTTCCACTAAGGGCTGTAATAACATGCAAGGAACTTGGCAAGCTAGAACACGGTTACAAACATCAACTTTCACCTTAAGTCGGTCACCAAATCTAACTTTTTCAATCGAGAGATAAAGCTCAATTAACTCCAGCTCTTTTTGTAAACTCGTTTTACTTTTATCACTTTTATCTAACGAATAACGGAAAAATTCACACAGCTTATCTAACATTTCATTGGCTGTTTCATTCTCGTTCTTATAAATTAAAGTTGAAATGGCGTTCAACGTATTGAACATAAAATGCGGATTGAGTTGATATCGCAACATTTGTAATTGTGCGTCTTTTGTAGCGGTTTGCGCACGTAATAACATTTCATGCTCGCCTTGCAACTTAGTGTTATAAAGCATAATAAAATAAATTGAAGTCCATACAAACATAGTGGTCAATGAGAACATTAACCAGCCACCAAACTCTAAAGTATTCCATGCTTCATTCCATTGTTGTTGATAAACCAACATTTTAAAAAAGCTTAATTTGAGCACATTAAATAACAAGCCCAATGAAGCTGCGGAAACAAAACTTAGGAATAAAGTTTTTTTAAGTGGCAAGTGCACAATTTTACGGATCAGCTGCCACTGTAAATAAGATAAAATAAAGCCGCTGAGCGTTTCCAGTACTAAATTTATCATTTGACCAGAAAAATTAAAGCCTTCAAGCCCAATTTGCGGGCGGATAATAGCTAAGAACACCACTACGGAATAGCCTAACCAACCCGTAATTTGTAAGGTCCAAAACTGATGGCTTTGCTTGGAAAAAGCCTGCGGGCCTAATTCAAGAGTGCCTTCTTCATGATTTTTTGGCGCTATTTCCATTGTAGATAAGTCACTTGATTAGCCAACGTCATGGCTAAAGATATAACAAATAGCAGTCAACGAGCAAGAAATGAGTCAAGACGAGTTATATCTGCGACAACCCATTATTATTAAGTTCACTCAATACAACACAACCTAAACCTAAACGTAAACGTAAACGTAAAAAGCACTTTAAAAGAGATTTTTAATTAACCATTGCAATTAAATAGACGATCGGTCTAATATATAAAAATGAACAAAGATACTAATTTACCCAAACGTGGCCGACCAGCTAAATCAGGTCGCGACAGTAACCAAACGAAACAACTACTGATACAAAGTGGTGTTGAATACTTTACTGAATTTGGCTTTGCCGCTTCAGGAATTGATCTGATCTTAAAGAAAGTGTCTGTACCTAAAGGCTCTTTCTACCACTATTTTTCGAGTAAAGAAGCCTTTGGACTTGCGGTTATTGAGGAATATAGTCGCTACTTCGCTAAAAAGTTAGATATACATTTACTTAATGAAAATAACAAACCATTAATACGTATAGCTAACTTTGCCATTGACGCGAAAGAAGGCATGACACGTTACAATTTTAAACGCGGTTGTTTAATTGGTAACCTCGAACAAGAAGTTACTCAATTGCCTGAAAGTCATCGACTACAATTATTAGCGACATTTGAGGATTGGCAGCGAAAAATGGCCGTTTGTCTACAATTAGCACAACAGGAAAATGCCATAGCCACTTCATTAGATTGTAATGCCTTAGCAAGTTTTTTTTGGGTAGGATGGGAAGGTGCGATTGCTAAAAGTAAATTGACACAAAACCTAGCGCCAATTGATGGTTTTATCGATACTTTTCTACTATTAGTTAAAAAATAAGTAATTACAAAATAATGTTGATTGCATATAAACAATCAATCTACATCGGAGATAAACATGTTTAAGAGTTTAGTCATTAATAAAAATGATAGTCAAGGCTATCACACAGGTATTGAAGCGCTTTCTGAAGAGAGTTTAACCGACGGTGATGTACTGATTAAAGTGCTATATAGCACAATTAATTACAAAGATGCTTTAGCGATAACAGGCAAAGCTCCGGTAATTCGACGTTTTCCGATGGTACCTGGTATCGACTTGGTCGGTGTTGTTGAGCAATGTGATAATGATAAATTTAACATTGGCGATCATGTGCTTTTAAATGGTTTTGGTGTTGGAGAAAAGTACCTTGGCGGTTTATCACAAAAAGCACGAATTAAAAGTAATTTTCTTATTCCATTGCCAGAAGGAATAACTCCCTTTAATGCAATGGCTATTGGCACCGCTGGTTATACAGCCATGTTATGTGTAATGGCATTAGAAAACTACGGTATTACGCCTGAAAGCGGCAATATTTTAGTTACCGGTGCAACGGGCGGAGTTGGTAGTTTTGCTATCAGAATTCTTGCTGAGTTGGGTTATACCATTACTGCTTCAACCGGCAGCGAAGAACAAGCCGCTTACTTAAAAAAACTAGGTGCAAAAGAAATTATTGATCGCGCTGAGTTATCTGCACCAGGCAAACCATTAATGCCAGAGCGTTGGGCAGCAGCTATTGACTCTGTTGGCAGCACAACACTTGCAAACGTTTGTGCCAGCATAAACTATGGCGGCTGTGTTGCTGCTTGTGGTTTAGCTCAGGGTATGGACTTTCCGTCAACGGTTGTCCCTTTTATATTAAGAGGCGTTTCGTTATTAGGAATAGACAGCGTTATGCGCTCTCAAGAAGACAGGCTAGAAGCCTGGAGTCGACTTGAACAGTCAAAACTAGCCGAAAAAATAGAGCAAATATCAACTACCGTGAGTTTAGAAGAATCAATCGCCGTAGCTGAGAAGTTACTCAATGGTGAGGTTACTGGTCGTGTTGTTGTTGATGTAAACGCATAGATAAAGAAAAGACAGACAAAGAAGTTTATCTTCATGTCTGTCTTTTCCTGATGTCTTTTTATTGATGTATAAAACTAATATCAGCAACTACATCTCGACTGTTCTGATCAGAAAATAGCTTGGCCAAATCTCTCGCACTTCTCGCTCCCATTGTGGGTCAACTTTGCCATCGGGTAATTGTAATAGCCAAAACTTAGCCCACTTTTGCACATTTTTACCTGACTTACTCAACTTAAGTGGCAAAAAACGGCGCTTGTATTCATTACCTTGGTATTCGAAAACAGCATTGTTTCGCGCTCTTTTGTGTAAAAAGTCTAGTGCTGCGGTAATTATTTCAACTTCCGATAAAGGCAAATATCCTTGAGTTTTTAAACTGGCTAATATTTCAGCTTTTTTAATACTAACCAGCATATATGCATCAATGTGTGGTGTATAAACTTTACCTGTTAGGCCATAAATAGAGGCAAGTTCACGATCGGCTAATGCTTTAAGCGGCAATAACTCTTGGTTAATATCAGTAAGATCACGCATAACATACAACGGTTTAGTCAGTTTCTTTGGCAATGAAAGTTTCCTTAATTTCTCTTTAATCTAAAGTTTAGTACTAACGTGGCGGATCAATGTTGTTAGCAATACTGCTATTTAAACGGAACCAACCTGCAATGGCATATCTATCTCGCATTGCTGGTAGTACTTCATGTGGAAACTCTTCACTTAAAAACACCACAATAGTGCCAAAACTTGGCGTTATCGAAATATTCCTATTATCTATTAATGAAGAACTGGCTTTTTTGTCTGGATAAAGCACAAGCTCGCCGCCATCATCAGCAGACCACTCTTGGTTAAGATACACCACCACAGATAATACGCGATTACCCTCACCTTTAAAGGCATCTTTATGCTTCTTATAAAAATCGCCCTTGGCATAATGTGAAAAGTGACTTTCAAAAGAAAATAAGCCCAAAAACAGTCGCCTGTTCAAATAATGCTGTAATTCTGAGGTCCATTCTATCCAAGCAGAGCCCGCATCACTGTTACCTGTTATCCAACAAATTTCATCTGTGCGAATAAAGTTATTAATAACATGATCTGTTGCTCGACCTATACCAGCACGCTTAAAATTGGTTTGTGGCATGTCGATAATATGCTTTGCTAACAAAGTGGTTAAACTTTCAGGTAAAGCGTAAGGACAAATACTAAAGCCCTTCTCGATAATATCATTCGATATGCGCTCAAACAGTGGCTCAAATAATGTAAGGTCTTTTGTAAGCGCAACTTTTTGAATATGGTTCAACGAGAATATGTCTTGGTGAGGAAAGTTAACATGGCGTAGCTAATTAAATAAAATTGAATATGCGCCATAGTAACACCAAGTATCGGCATTAACTTAAGCTTTGTTTTATAAATTGAATAAATTGTTCAGATGATCTGCTAAGCAAGGCTAAACGACTAAATTTCGATAATTGTCACGGCTATCAATAGCTATTTCTGAGTTAACGATTAGAGATAACATCTGGAGTTAACGTCTGGAGTTAACGTCTGGAGTTAACACCACGAAATTAGGCATGAAACTTACAGTTCAAATAAGCCTTCGATATCATATTTAGCATGTCGCCTAAATTTTATTTTTAAATAGATGATTGTACTAACCATAAATTAAAAAACGCTTAAATACAGTGTTATAAACTATATTTAAGCGTTATTAACAATTCAGGTTTTAACTCGCTATTTATATAACGAGTTAACTAAGCTGTTTTTTTCATTTGCTCAACGGTATCAAGGTACTCGTCTAACGAGCCTTGAAAATCTATTAATTTTTTATCTTTAATATCAATAACTCGAGTCGCTAGGCTTGAAACAAACTCACGGTCATGACTAACAAATATTAACGTGCCTTCAAAATCTTTTAAGGCATTGTTTAGAGCATCAATGGCTTCGATGTCCATGTGGTTAGTTGGCTCATCCATAATTAACACATTAACATCAGCCATCATTAACATGCCAAATAACAAGCGATTCTTCTCACCACCAGAGCAGTTACGGGCTTTTTTATTAGCGTCGTCATCAGTAAATAACATACGGCCTAACATGCCGCGAACACTTAAATCGTTGTGGCAAGGTCTACGCCATTGAGACATCCAGTCCATTAGTGTTAAGTCATTATCAAAAAAGTGACCACTATCTTGTGGACAGTAGCCAACTGAAGCATTTTCAGACCACTTAACTACACCTTCAACGTTTTCAAATTCATTCATTAAACAGCGCAATAGTGTAGTTTTACCAACACCGTTTTCACCGATAATAGCTAACTTGGCGCCGGCTTCTAGTAATAAATCGCCACCTTTAAATAGTACTTCGCCATCAAAACCATGGCTCAAGCCTTCAAGTTCTAGGGCTTGACGGTGCATTTTTTTACCGGGAGCAAAAGCAATTTTAGGTGTAATACGACTTGATGATTTTACGTCATCAAGCTTAATTTTATCCATTTTTTTAGCACGAGAACTTGCTTGTTTGGCTTTTGACGCGTTAGCACCAAAACGGTTAACAAAGTCTTGTAGTTCAGCAATTTCAGCTACTTTTTTATCGTTACCCGCTAATAGCTGCTCACGTAATAAAGCCGATTGAGCTAAGTAGAATTCATAGTTACCAGGGTAAATACGTAATTCACCGTAATCAATGTCGGCCATATGAGTACAAACAGAATTAAGAAAATGTCTATCATGGGAAATAATGATCATGGTGCATTTACGTTTATTCAACTCACCTTCTAACCAACTAATCGTATGAATATCCAAGTTGTTGGTTGGCTCATCAAGTAATAAAATATCAGGGTTTGCAAACAAAGCTTGTGCTAGTAATACACGTAGTTTCCAACCTGGCGCAACTTGCTGCATAGAGCCATAGTGAAAAGACTCTTCAATACCGGCATCAAGCAGTATTTCACCCGCGCGACTTTCAGCAGTGTAACCGTCCATTTCGGCAAATTGGCTTTCTAAGTCACCAACGCGCATGCCGTCGGCTTCACTCATTTCAGCCTGTGCGTAAATAGCATCTCGCTCTTGCTTAACTTTCCAAAGCGGCATATCACCCATGATTACAGTATCAATAACATTGTGTGCTTCAAAAGCGAACTGATCTTGCCCTAATGTACTCACCTTGTTACCTGTGCTAACCGACACATTACCTGAGCTTGGCACTAAATCGCCACTCAATATTTTCATGAATGTAGATTTGCCACAGCCATTTGCGCCGATTAAACCGTAGCGGTTACCGTTGCCAAATTTAGCCGAAATGTTTTCAAACAACGGCTCTGCGCCAAATTGCATAGTAATGTTCGATGTCGTGATCAAGAGATAATCCTATTTTCTGTTAACTAAACTCACCAATTAACAACGACTAAAAGTTAGCGTTAAAGTAAGAGTTAATACTGTAATTGCTGTAACCAAGCCAGTTATATTGATAAACAACTGCCAGCCACCATAATAAAGGCGCGCATTATACAGTAATAACACTATGATCCCCACTTAAACTTTGCTTTAAAATGATTATTTTATAGACAAAGCCAGTTTACTTTATTCTTTACGCACTTTCCTTACAGCCATTAAGCATTACACTCATAAAGCAGTCATTAAAGTACATGAATAATAAGTACTTAAATGTTCAATTTGCTTTAAAAGTAATTATGAACAATACAGACGAATTGCTAACAACACCAACATCAATGTTAAGTGTTTAATTTCATTATTAATTTTATAAAATACTCTTGTATTAATTAAGCCACAATTTTTTCAATATACTTAATGTAAACTTTTAAAAAATATTCCCCTTATAATTCATTTTTCCGCTATAATTTATTCACATCACATACTGTACATATTGTGTTTTTCGCTAATAATGAATAATTAAAATCAATGCAAAAAACAAATAACCAATATAGTTTTCTCTTGAAATAAGGAACGTTTATGAACGCGTTAAAAACATTACTTTTAGCTTTCAGCTTACTAGTGGCTTCTCAAGCCAAAGCTGGCTTTATCACTATCAATGAATCAGCGCTTGATGGCATATTTTCTCAATCGAGTTTTGATAATAGTCCTATCGACATTCGTATTGGCACAGCAACCGAATTAGTATTTCCAGACCTGCTAAACATAACCACCAAACAACAAGTGACTAAACTTTTTAACCAGCATGTTGGTCCATTTGATTTTGTAAATTTTTACTTTATTGACTTCATCAGTGCCTGTGGCAACGACACTAACAACAGTTTTGTTGGCTGTGGTGAATTTCCAGGGAACGACTTTGTTGTAGAGTCAAGTTTTGCAGCAGGTTCTAATGGCAGTGAATTATTAGCGCATGAGTTGGGTCATAACTTAGGATTAGACCATCGCTCAGGCGGCTTAATGGACCCTAATATTAATAACAGTACATTATTAAGTTCAACTGAAGTTTCAACTATCAGAAGCAGTAGATTAGTTCAAACTGATGGCCAAAACTTTTGGATTAACATCAACCCTGTAGCAATAGTCGCTGCCGCTACGACACAAGTACCAGAGCCTAGCACTTTATTATTACTCTTATTAGCTATTAGTTTTTTAGTGAGAAAAAATCGTTTAAAAAGCTAGTTTAAACTTTACCAATAATCATCAATATTAAAACCTACGGTAATCGCGTAGGTTTTTTTATGTTAAATAGCAGGACTGTTATGCAAACGCTAAAGTACGTTTTATTTACCATATTTTTTGTCTTAATATATGCAAGCTCAGCGAATAGCCATGAGCAAACGGCAATAGAGAGTTGGATTGAGTATTGTCCAAGTAAACGACTGTGTTTTGAGCACCCTGCAAGTTTAAAACCTGCTAGCGTACAAGTAATTGACTCGCTTGCCGGACAGTTAGAGAATAATAATACTGTTTTGCATTATGATTTAGGGCTGTATGCGTCAACATTTCGCGAACTAACATCGGCTAGCTCAACACCAATAATGGTTGATGGTTATACAGGAAAAGTACTAACCTTTAAAAATACCATAGCACTCACCATAGAGAAAATAGCAGGTAATGATAGATTCTCTATGCTGCTAGAGTATAAAGATACGTTGAAAGCTGAAGAGGCAGAGCGCATTTTTAAATCTGTTAAGTTTAAATTCTAACTTCTAACTTCTAACGTAATATATCCATTATAAAATTAGCCGTTATAACTTTTAACAGCCTCGTTTATTGCTTCTAATCATACGAATAAGTCGCTTTTTTCAGGGTGTTTCTGCTGATAGTTCACAATATACGAACAATCAGCCACAGCTTTTTTATTATCATTTTTAATCTGCTCGAGTACCTCTTCTAAAAGAGTTTTAGCTAACCCTTTACCTGAAAGTGCCTCAGGTACAACGGTATGCGTTAAATGCATTTTTCCATCTTGATCGTCGTAAGTTATGTAAGCAATATGTTCATCAATATGGAATTCATATTTAGAGTCTTTTGAGTTATGTATTAATGTGGCCATAAATTTCTCCGTTGAAATCGTCAGGGTTAACTTTTACTTCTGAAAATAACACGAAACCTTAACGGGTACATGTCATAATTCGTTGCCAGTGTCATATTGCTGACATTAGTCATTTTCCTAAGTATTTATATTTATACTCATACTATCGAATAGGATTTACTCAAATTATTCGTTGGTGATTTCTCGCTTGAATTTAAAAAATTATCAACTCTATTTATTACAACTATATAAAAGATATACAAAGCTAATGAAATTAATTATACGCAGGAGGTCAGTATGAATTATAAAGACTACTACAAAATCATGGCCGTTGATAAAACTGCTACCCAAGATGAAATTAAAACCTCATACCGGAAACTAGCACGTAAGTTTCACCCAGATGTAAGTAAAGAAAAAGATGCCGAAACTCGCTTCAAAGATATAAACGAAGCTTATGAAGTATTACGCGATAAAGAAAAGCGTGCAGCTTATGATCAACTTGGCAGTAATTGGAAGGCAGGTCAATCTGGCTTTACGCCACCGCCAAGTTGGCAAAATCAATATCAACAAGGCAATGGAAATTCCAATGCTGGTGGTCAAGGCGATTTTAGTGATTTTTTCGAATCATTATTTGGTGGAGGTTTCGCCGGAGGACAACAAGCGCCCCGTGGCCGACGTTCTATGAAAGGACAAGACAGTAACACAAAAATTTTGATCGACATTCAAGACGCTTACACTGGAGCAACCCGTAATTTTACGCTGCAAGACCAAGTAGTTGATCAACAAGGCAGAACACAGTCTAAAGATCGAACATTAAAAGTGAGCATTCCAAAGGGGATTAAGCCGGGTCAAAAAATACGTTTACAAAAGCAAGGACAAGCAGGTATTGGCGGCGCACCAAATGGCGACTTATACCTTGAAGTTGGTTTCAATCCAAATCCGCTATATGTTATTGAAGGCGCTGATGTTACAACAGAAGTTAGCATTAGCCCATGGCAAGCGGCGCTAGGTGAAAAAGTAAAAGTGCCAACACCTACTGGTCATATTGATTTAAGTTTACCAAAATTGATCAGTAGTGGCAGTAAAATGCGATTAAAAGGCCGTGGATTACCGTGTAAAGTTGCGGGCGATTTTTTTGTAAAACTGAAAATCGCTTTCCCTAAAACGCTTTCAACAGAAGAGGAAACCCTTTATCAATCGTTAAAAACAATAGAAACGAATGTATATAGTGGGAGTAAAACCTAAATACTCAGCGCCGCGCAAGTCTTTAATTAAGCTTTTATATGTAATGCAGCTGCTGAGAAAGATAAAGGTTAGTAGAAATTGACTTGCTTGAATTGAAACGCGATATTTTTGCCACTTATGGTAATAATATCGCGCTTTATTTTATGCATTAAACAACAAATGCGATAAGGACTCTATATTTAATCAACACAACCAGAGATTGTGATATCGGGACGTTCACCCTTCTCTGCTCGGGTATACACGAGTTTGCAAACATCTGCACTGTCAATTTCACTTGTGCTCAAATCTTCAGTATCTTTTGTCAGTGTGAAAGTAATAGCGGGGTTTGAACCGGTTAACTTAAATTCATCTTCAGTAAAGTTAAGCACTTTTTTTAAATTTGCCTGTGTAGCAAATGGATAACCATATCGAATTCTTATACCTGATTCGAGCTCTTCATCAAAAGAGTCACCAAGACCTTCAATAATTGCTTTTGTATAAGTTAAATTAGATGCCCCTTCTAGTGAGGACTTCAAGCCATTCATTACCGCTTGTCTTGCATCATCTTGCAGGTTTATAAATTTAGGTAATGCCGTAGCGGATAAAATTCCCAGTATAATAATTACAACAACCAATTCGATCAATGTGAAACCGGACTGTTTCTTCATAGGACAACTTTTCTCTATAATGGAATTTTCGCGTAACTTAACATCTCTCTATTTTTAATGAAAATATTGTCACTCTAATCAGTGTGAAGGCTATTTATTCGTTCGTAATAAAAACGTTACATATTTGACTAACGTTTAACCGACGGCGCGTTAGCTAAGGTTTGAGTATATTTTGCCTCTTTTTCTAGAGCTTCTAAATCTTTGATTACCAATTGATTGCGTTTTTTATCTATAATATCTTGTTTCTTCCACAGCTGTAATTGCTTATTAATCACTTGCCTCACCGACCCACTCATTCTCGCCAAGGTTTCATCATTCAAGCCATTGACTAAATGATGTTGATGTTCTTGAGATTTTGCACCCGTGTAAAATTTAATTTTATTAATATGCTCTAAAATAATACGGCTTAAACGCGTAGTTACATCATGTAAAACTAAACTACTCGCTTGTTGCTCTTTTTCACGCATTTTTTGTGCTAAATAAGGCATAAACTGCTGATTAAATTCGGGATAAGTCCATAACCAATCTCGCATAGTAGCGAGTTTAACTGATAATAATTTAACCTTTGTTAAAGGAGAGACTATCACCTCGTGAGGCTGGTTATCTAATAACACAATTAAATCAAAGCAATCGCCAGCATAAAGCATATCTACGGTTGCTTCTCTGCCAGTTTCGGGATTACTTTGTTTTATTTCTATACTGCCTTCAAGCAAAACATAAAAGCGCTGAGTTAATAAACTTGAATTAAAGTAATCACCTTTTTGCCATTCATCAAGTTGAAACTCTTGTTGAAAGTCTTCAATTAACTTGGTCGGTAAGTCGGCAAAAATATTAGCTTGTTTAACTAACACTGGGCTGGCTTTATGGGGTAAATGCGTAACATCTTTCTTCATAAGGAGTGTGATTTAAGCTTTGGCGTAAACGAGTAATTTTATTTTACTGAGTTGTAGCTATATAGCAAAAATTAATCTTCAGGTTTATGCGGATAATCTAAAAACATGAATAACAACAGCATTATTTAAAGAACAATTTAAGCCGTTGATAAGTGCAGTACGGCGTCATTAATCATAAAAAACATTAAATCATTACAACTGTCATATTTGTGACAGAAGCAGTTCTCCACCTTCCGTATTATAGCCCCACTAACCAAACAGCTTGCATTAAACCATTAATACAAGTTTGTTTATACGGTCAAATTGCTTACTGGGAAATAGCCTTAAGCATCAGACCTTTTACGAAGTTTAAAATAGGTGATTATTATGTCTAAGACTATTGGTATTGATTTAGGTACAACAAACTCATGTGTTGCTGTTATGGAAGGCGGCGTTGCAAAAATTATAGAAAACTCAGAAGGTAGCCGCACTACACCATCGATTGTTGCTTATGCTAACAACGATACATTAGCTGGTCAGCCAGCAAAAAGACAAGCGGTAACTAACTCGGCTAACACGCTATTTGCTATAAAACGTTTAATTGGACGAAAATTTGAAGATAAAGAAGTACAAAAAGATATCAAATTAGCGCCTTATAAAATTGTAAAAGCTAAAAATGGTGATGCTTGGGTTGAAGTAAACGGCAAAGCGTTATCACCGCAAGAAGTGTCAGCACAAATTTTACGTAAGTTGAAAAAAGACGCCGAAGCCTACTTAGGTGAAACTGTAACCGATGCCGTAATTACCGTACCGGCTTACTTTAACGATTCACAACGTCAAGCAACCAAAGATGCGGGTAAAATTGCAGGGCTTAATGTTAAACGTATTATTAATGAGCCAACAGCGGCAGCATTAGCATACGGTGTTGACAAAAACAGTAAAGCTGACCAAAAAGTAGCAGTTTATGACTTAGGCGGCGGTACCTTCGACGTGTCTATTATTGAAATAGCCAATGTTGACGGTGAAAAACAATTTGAAGTATTAGCAACCAATGGTGATACCTTTTTAGGTGGTGAAGATTTTGATTTACGCTTAATAAATTACCTAGCTGATGAGTTCAAAAAAGAAAATGGTATTGATATTAAACAAGATCCTTTAGCTTTACAGCGCATTAAAGAAGCGGCTGAAAAAGCTAAGATCGAGTTGTCATCAGCATTACAAACCGACGTTAACTTACCTTACGTTACCGCTGATGCTAGTGGGCCAAAACATTTAAAAATACAAGTTACTCGCGCTAAGTTAGAGTCGTTGGTTGATGATCTAGTAAAAAGTACTATTGCCCCTTGTGAGCAAGCATTAAAAGATGCGGGTTTAAGTAAAGGCGATATCAGCGAAGTAATTTTAGTGGGCGGCCAATCTCGTATGCCAAAAGTGCAAGCAGCCGTAAAAGACTTTTTTGGTAAAGAACCACGTAAAGATGTAAACCCAGATGAAGCCGTTGCTATGGGTGCTGCAATTCAAGCAGGCGTGTTGTCAGGAACCGTTGGCGATGTGTTATTGCTCGATGTAACGCCATTATCATTAGGTATTGAAACCTTAGGCGGAGTTATGACTAAGCTTATTGATAAAAATACCACGATACCTACTCGTGCATCTGAAACGTTTGCCACAGCTGAAGACAATCAAGCAGCGGTAACGGTACATGTACTGCAAGGCCAGCGTGAAATGGCAACAGATAATAAATCGTTAGGGCAATTTAACTTAACGGATATTAACCCTGGCCCACGCGGCACGGTTCAAGTTGAAGTTACTTTTGATATTGACGCCGATGGTATTTTAAATGTTACCGCAAAAGACAAAGCAACAGGTAAAGAGCAAAGTATTAAAATAACTGCCTCAAGTGGCTTAACTGAAGATGAAGTGAACCGTATGGTGAACGATGCAGAAATGCATGCAACTGAAGATAAGAAAAAGCGTGAGTTAGTTGAGCAACGTAACCAAGCGGATCAATTAATTCATACCGTACAAACGTCGATGAACACGTTAAGCGAGGAACAACAAGGCGAGCTTAACACCTTAATCGAGCAACTGAAAATGGCGGTTAATGGTGATGATAAAGGCGCAATTGAAATGCGACAAAAAGCATTACAAGAAACTTACACTAGTATGATGCAAGCTCAACAATCGCAGTCACAGCAAGCAGAACAACCACAAGGAAATGCTGCTAATGATGAAGCTCACCAAGGGGATGTTATTGATGCAGACTTTGAAGAAGTTAGTAACGGTTAAATACTAACAATGCACTAAATTTGCACCATTAAATATTCATAAGAAAGTGCTAACGACAAAACCTTGACATTTATTGTCAGGGTTTTTTATTAAATTTTCCCAATAAAAACAAACCAGTTAGTCAACTAAACCCTACACCTCATTATCCTAAGTAAAACTATCACTATTAATGGTCTACAAATTGAGGCAATATGCGCACTGCTTCAAATGTAACAGTTTGTAAACACACTACAACAAACTGTTAAAATTAAAGACTTAACTATTTGGTTATATAATTTTGTGATCTAACGAGTGACTTATCTTACTCTGTATTGCAAGCATAATAAAAAGAAGGAACATTCTTTGAAACATAATAAAAAATTAATACTTACTCTACTCAGTAGCCTTAGCTTTATGGCAAATGCTGATGTACTTAATGGTAATTTCGAAGCTTGGTCAAATGCAAGTGCCAACAATTGGACAACTGTAGACACGGGCATCAGCGTTAGCCAAAACACCACTACGATAAAAACTGGCACAAGCTCTGCCGCTATTTCGGTTAATACCGCAACACAAGGCTCAACCGATTTTTTACAAAATATAGCCGTAACCGCAGGCCAAAATTATGATTTTTCTGTTTGGGTTTATCATACCGAAGGAGGTGTTAAAGCTAGACTTTTCGCTGACGGTTATCGAGGTTATTCAGATCCTAATTTAGTTAATCAATGGCAACAAGTTAGTTATACATACTCAGCCAGCACCACAAAAGAAATAGCAGTTGGCTTGCGCTTTTATGACACCACAGGCTTCGACGGCTCTGAAACCGTTTATGTTGATGACTTTGAACCCACTGCAAGTGCAGGCACAGGCGGCGGAGCTGGCTGTTCAGGCAATGAAATCACCTTTAGCTTAACTACAGATCAATATGGCTATGAAACCAGTTGGTCAATAAAAAATAGTAGTAATGTAGAGCAAGCCAGTGGCAGTAATTTAACTAATTCTACTAGTTATAGCGAAAACATTTGCTTAACCGATGGCGATTATACTTTCACTATAAACGATAGCTATGGCGATGGAATTTGCTGTACTTATGGTAACGGCTCTTATGATATCTCGCTTGCAGGTACTTCACTTGTTTCAGGTGGTACGTTTACTCAAACAGAAAGTAAAACCTTCACCCTTGGTACTGCAGGTGGCGGCTCTGGCGGTAATCCAGGTACTTATTATCAAGGGATTACAACGCAAAGCGGCTACAGCCTTAAAACCGCTTTACACAATCTAATTAAAAACCACACCGCTCAAGGCTATGGCGCAATTTGGACCTTCTACGCTAATCATTCATTAGATACCTATTACGATAACGACGGTACAATTTTAGATATTTATGCTGAAAAACCTTTCGGTAGCGACAGTTATTCTTATACCAAAGTAACTAATCAATGTGGCTCTTATAGCGGCGAAGGTGATTGTTACAACCGTGAACATTCATTTCCAAAAAGCTGGTTTGGCGGCAAAATAGAGCCGATGAATTCAGACATTCATCATATTTTCGCTACCGATGGTTTTGTAAATGCTAAGCGAAGTGGCTTTCCATACGGTGAAGTAGCAAGCGCCACCTTTACATCGACCAACAATAGTAAACTAGGCTCGGCAACGTCTGCACTAGGTTATAACGGCACCGTATTCGAACCTATTGATGAATTCAAAGGTGATTTAGCACGCGCTCAACTTTATATGGCAACTCGCTATCAAAACGTTATTTCATCTTGGCAAACTAATAGCACTTACGGCAATGCAATATTAGATGGTAGCAGCAATAAAGTGTTTGAAACATGGCAGTTAAATATGTTGCTACGCTGGCATGCAAATGACCCCGTTAGTCAGAAAGAAATTGACCGAAATGAAGCGGCTTATTTACATCAAGGTAATCGCAACCCATTTGTTGACCACCCTGAATATGTAGAAAGAATTTGGACAGTTAATTAACAACCTCCTAGTAAATGAAATGGTGTGAAAGTCACCATTTCGTTTACTTCCTATTTTCGCTCACAATTTTAAAGTTATTATGTGGGGTCAGGTACACTTTAACAATTATCAAGCGATTCATAATAACTTCAACGACAATAATGAGCCTTAACCTAATTCAAAAGTGATCAGAGAATAATGGCAGATATTGTTCTAGAAACTATCCCTCCTTCAGATAAATTTAATGATCCACGTTTCACCATTGCTTATAAAAACTTAAACATTTTAGAGTGGCAAACTAAATTGTAATTGGCTAGCAATGACGATAGATATGTCCATCAATATTTAATCATCAACTTCACTACAGCTTGACTATCCCTTTCCCTCGAATAAATTCGATTATTTTTTGTTAAGTCTTTTTTAGGCCTCTAATTCATAAATTAAACAACAACACGATTATCAGTCCACGGTAAAAATATAGTTAGACCACTAACCTTTAATTACCTTTTTATAATTTAATTAATAGCGTTCAATACTCGCCCATAACGTATATCCAATACAAAGAAAAGCTTATTTCCAGGTTCATTCCGCTAAGGTCAGCTTTTAAAGCTGAGTTGATAATTCCATCAAAAACCATTAGAATAAAAATTAATTGAACGTTCAATCAATAAAAAAGAAGCCATAATATGCCTAAAGTTGGAGTAAAATCTCTGCGTAAACAACAGTTAATTGATGCAACCTTAGTATCTATTGGTGAACATGGATTACAAAGTACAACCATTATAACCATCAGTAAAATCGCGGGGTTATCCTCCGGCATTATTAGTCATTATTTTGGAGGTAAACAAGGCCTAATAGAAGCAACAATAATGCACCTTTTAGAGCAATTAAAAGTAGTTTTACTTGAACGTGTGTCGCCAAAAAAACTTAATGCTGCTGAACGACTCAATATGATTATCGAGGCAAATTTCACCTCATTTCAGCGCTCTACTCCAACCATAAAAACGTGGCTGAGTTTTTGGGCAGAGTCAATGCATGATCCAAAGCTGAAAAGATTACAAAATATCAATAGTAAGCGTTTATATAGCAATCTGCTTTTTTCATATCGTCAGTTATTAGCAGAAGATGTTGCCATAATGGCGTCTCAAAAAACCGCAGCGATGATTGATGGCTTATGGTTACGCTGTGCCTTAAGTTCTTCACCTGAAGAAGAATTCATCAAAGCTGAGCAACTATGTAAAAGCTTTGTAGACGAACAAATTAAACAATATGGAGATATTACTTGTCATTAATATGTTATAAAAATTATGTCGATGGTACTTATATAGATAATGCCAGTGGTGAAACATTTGATGTGATTAACCCCGCTACAGGAAAGGTTATTTATCAAGTTGAAGTTGCTGATGCACAAGTTCAAGAAAAAGCTATCGCCAGCGCGAAGCTTGGTTTTGAAACTTGGTCTGCAATGAGCGCTACTGAACGTAGCCGAATTTTGCTTAAAGCTGTTGCGTTATTACATGAACGTAATGAAGAATTAGCCAAAATTGAAGTACTTGATACTGGCAAGCCATGGCAAGAAGCTTCAGTAGTTGATGTATTATCAGGCGCTGATTCAATCGAATTTTTTGCTGGGCTAGCTCCTGGTATTGAAGGTAATCAACAAGCTGTTGATGGTGATTTTTACTATACCCGTCGTGAACCTTTAGGTATTTGCGCAGGCATTGGTGCTTGGAATTACCCATTACAAATTGCTTGCTGGAAAGCAGCGCCTGCATTAGCTTGCGGTAATGTAATGATTTTTAAACCTTCTGAAGAAACGCCACTTGGCGCATTAAAATTAGCCGAAATATTTACCGAAGCAGGCTTGCCTAACGGCGTATTTAACGTTGTGCAAGGCGCGGGTGAAGTAGGTGCTTGGTTAACACATCATCCAGAAATTGCTAAAGTTTCATTTACTGGTGAAGTAGGAACTGGCAAAAAAGTTATGGCTGCAGCTGCAAGCTCACTTAAAGATGTCACTATGGAACTCGGCGGTAAATCACCCCTGATTATTTTTGATGATGCCGATATCGATAATGCCGTTTCTGCCGCCATGTTAGGTAATTTTTATACCCAAGGCGAAGTTTGTACAAACGGTACTCGCGTATTCGTTCAAGAGTCACTATATCCAACCTTTATTGAAAAACTGCTTGAGCGCACTAAAAATAATATTGTTGCGGGCGATCCTATGGACCCTAACACAAACTTTGGTGCACTAATTTCAGCTAAACACAAAAAATTAGTAGAAAGCTACATTGATATTGGCGTTAAAGAAGGCGCAACTCTGCTTCATGGTGGCAAAGCGTTACAACCAAACAGTGCGCCAAACGGTTACTTTGTTGCGCCTACTATTTTTGGTGACTGTACAGACGAAATGACCATTTGTCGTGAAGAAATTTTCGGCCCGGTAATGAGCGTATTAACATTTACCGATGAAGAGGAAGTGATCAGCCGAGCCAATGCTACAGAGTTTGGTTTAGCCGCCGGTGTATTTACCCAAGATATTACCCGCGCACACCGCGTAGTTCATCAAATGCAAGCCGGTATTTGTTGGATCAATAGCTATGGTGCATCACCAGCCCAAATGCCTGTTGGTGGTTATAAACAGTCGGGTATTGGTAGAGAAAATGGCCTTGCTACTCTGAACCATTACACTCAAATAAAAGCGGTTTATGTTGGGTTACAGCCACTAGACAGTCCTTTTTAAGCAATAGAGCAACTCAGTTTGTTGTTCGTTAATTTGGCTGTAAAAAGTCTTCATGTCCTAAATTATTTTAAAGGTTTTAAATGAAAAGTGAAAAATTTGATTACATTATTGTTGGCGCAGGATCTGCGGGTTGTGTTTTAGCAAATCGTCTTAGTGAAGACAGTAATAACAACGTATTACTGATTGAAACAGGTGGCAGCGATAAAAGTATTTTTATTCAAATGCCAACGGCCTTGTCTATTCCGATGAATTCAAAAAAATACGCTTGGCAATTTGAAAGCCAGCCAGAGCCGTTTCTTGACAATCGACGCATGCACTGCCCTAGAGGTAAAGTATTAGGCGGTTCATCTTCAATTAACGGCATGGTTTATGTACGTGGACATGCAAAAGATTTTGATGAATGGCAGCAACATGGTGCCCAAGACTGGGATTACGATCATTGTTTACCCTATTTTAAAAAATCTGAAGACTGGGCATTTAGTGCCAATGAATATCGCGCAAAAGGCGGTCTATTAGGCGTAAACAACGGCAATGAAATGAAAAACCCGCTTTACAAAGCATTTATTAATGCGGGAGTTGAAGCCGGTTACTTTGAAACGCAAGATTATAATGCGGCTCAACAAGAAGGTTTTGGCCCAATGCACATGACGGTTAATAACGGTGTGCGCGCTTCTACAGCAAATGCATATTTACGACCAGCAATGTCGCGTAATAACTTAACGGTTATTACACATGCCTTGGTACATAAAGTTATACTTGAAGGTAAAAAAGCTGTTGGCGTTAAGTACGAGCATAAAGGCAAAATAATTGATGTGGCAGCAAATAAAGAAGTTATTTTATCCGCTGGCTCTATCGGTTCACCACACATATTGCAATTATCAGGTATTGGCCCTAAAGCCGTGCTTGAAGCCGCCAATATTGAAGTGAAACACGATTTACCTGGCGTAGGTGAAAACTTACAAGATCACCTAGAGTTTTATTTTCAATTTAAGTGCAAGCAGCCAATTACACTTAATGGTAAGTTAGATTGGTGGAGTAAATTACTCATAGGCACTCGCTGGATATTAAGCAAAAAAGGCTTAGGTTCAACTAACCATTTTGAATCTTGTGGCTTTATTCGCTCAAAAGCAAGTGTTGAATGGCCAGATCTTCAATATCATTTTTTACCGGCGGCAATGCGATATGACGGTAAAGAAGCGTTTGCCGGTCACGGGTTTCAAGTACATGTTGGCCATAACAAACCTAAAAGTCGTGGGCAGATCAAAGCTATTTCAAACGATCCTAAAGCGCATCCAGAAATTCGATTTAATTACCTTGAGCACGAAGCAGACCGTGAAGGGTTTCGTGCCTGTGTTCGTCTAACGCGTGAAATTATTAACCAGCAAGCACTTGATGCGTTTCGTGGGGAAGAAATTCAGCCGGGTATTCAAATACAAACAGATGAAGAAATTGATACTTTCGTACGTCAATCTGTTGAAAGTGCTTACCACCCTTCTTGCTCATGTAAAATGGGTACAGATGCAATGTCAGTGGTAGACCCACAAACACGTGTTCATGGCATTGAAGGATTAAGAGTGGTTGATTCGTCAATATTCCCAACAATTCCTAATGGTAATCTCAATTCACCCACCATTATGGTTGCTGAACGTGCCGCCGATATAATACGTAAGCGAACACTATTAGCGCCAGCTAACGCAAACGTTACGCTAGCACCTAACTGGCAAGAACAACAACGTTCAAATGCACCAAAGCGCACAACAAAATAATGTTTTATCGCCAGTGTTATTTCAAACATTAATGATTATCGCCATGGTTTCTACCTCGCCATAGACCATGGCAACCATCAATATTTAAGCTTAATCGCCTAGAAATAATCACTATAATTATGAGAAAAAATAGGAGTTAATTTATCTTTAAATTGTTTAAAAACTTTACGAGGAAATTGTCATGACTGCATGGTTATCTGCCGGAATATTATTTACTTTTTTAGCTATCGCATTCATTTTATATCGATGGGGAAACATTCGCTGTGTTGGTGTAACACCGGTTAAAACCTTCACCTTTATTGCTATTCTATTTACTTCAGGACTCGATGTGGGGCTTATTATGTTCCCATTAACTGAGTTTGCAGGCTACGCAGACTTAGCCTCCAGCCCTGAATACGGGTTTACTAACCCGCTAGCAATAGAGTTTGGTTTTTGGGCTTTTCTTATCTGGAGTTTTTACTTCCTTACTTGTTTTTATTTTTGTGTTATTGAGCCACGCGTAAAGTTCTTTGAAATTCCGCTGGTAAAATTCATTAATAATGTTGTCATAATAGGTACCTGTGCATTTACGGCTTATTTATTACTGTCTAACTTACCTTGGTATATGCCAGAGCTTGGTGATGGTGAATCTGTTATCGGTAGCTTCTACTTAATCGTATTATTCGTTATTGCCTTTGCGGTTTATTCAAGTACCAACATACGTTATGTACGCATTTTAAGCCTAGCAACCACTTGGCTTTTTATCGCATTAATTGCCGTGATGTGGGGCGGTGCATTTTTAGGTGAAAGCTCGAATATCGGTCAATTTGCCACTACCTTTTCTCTGTTAGGCGGCTACTTCGGTAACATTCACGAGTTTGTTCTGCCAATGAATGCTTATCATGAATTCTATCTTTACTGGTGGTTTGCATGGAGCATTATGATCGGCCAATTTACATCACGTTTTGTTGGTGGTTTACGTACCTATCAAGTGCTCTTGGCTATGTTGATATTTCCGTCTATTCCGATCGCATTATGGTTCAGCGTATTGTATTACTACAGCATGAACGCTATAGAAACTACAGGGTTCTATAATATTGCCATGGTATTGGTTGGCATTACCTTTGTAGTTAACTCGCTAGATTCACTGATCCGTTTATACACTGATAATTTGAACATAGGAGTAACCCGTATAGGTAAAGTTAAATATTTCTTAGGCAATCTTGTTGCCTTAAGTTTGCTTACCTTACTCTTTAAATTAGATTTCTTAGCAATTCAGTGGGTTGGCGCTTTAGTTATTGGGCTATTTTTCTCTTGCTTTGGTTATATTATCTTCAGAAAATTTAACGAAGTAGCGGCAATAGAAAGCTCACCAAAAGAAAATAAAATTGATTTTACTAAATTAGAACAAGTGACATAATAAAATGGGAATACAAGTAATGAAAAGCAATCTTATTGCCCTAGCAACATGTAGTTTGCTAGCAACTTCATCAGCTGCATTAGCTGACGTATCTACCACCGTAAACGTAACTTCTGACTATACCTTTAATGGTGTAAGCCAAACGGGTAACGATCCCGCATTACAAGCAAGTCTAGATTACGCTGGCACTGACGGTTTCTACGCCGGTGTTTGGGCGTCTACGGTTGACTTTGGTAGCGGTGAAGACACCAATCTTGAATTAGACGCATACGCAGGTAAATTTTTTCAGCTTGATGAAAAAATTGGCCTAGATGCCGGTATTGCTTACTATACCTATCATGGCGACTCAGCTTCAGATACTTACAATTATCCAGAGGCATATGCCAAGTTTAGTTATAATTCATCTTTGGGTGATACAGAATTAAACTTTTGGTACAGCTGGGATTATTTCGGGCTTGATGCTGGTCACTATATAACAATGATTGCTCATACCTTTGAAGTAACACAAGGCCATAACATTAGAGCAAGTTTTGACCGCTCAACGTCAAATGATGTAAACAAATGGGCGTGGAACGGCAATAAGTCATACAACCATGTTCGTCTCGAATACATGACTAGCTATGAAGGTTTCGATTTTAATCTTGCTGTTGAAGACACGAATATGAATATTGATAGTGCAGATTCACGCATTATTTTATCTGTATCTCGTACTTTTGGCTTATAAGGCGCTAATTGTTAAGAGCCAGGTTAATAATATCCAGGCCTATAAACATTAGGCTAATAATATGAATGGCCAAACTTAAATATTAGTCGCACATTTGCATACAAGCGCCCTTACATATCGTATGTAAGGGCGCTTTTTTATTTAACCTGAACTCTGGATAATGAGTGCTTGATATTCAAGTGAACCAAAAAATTAGGTGGTAAAGTAAATGCCGTAGAAAGGTGAACATTAAGAATAGACACCATCAATGCTTCATTTTATGCAATTATCTGCATTAAAAAGGAGCATTGAGCAAGTGGCGCTTATCCAGTTATCCAGAGTTCAGGTTATTTACTAATTCACCAGTAAAAAGTAAGTCTTAGCAATTACCTTAATGACATAAAATAAAAAAAGCATTGGGTTAAACCATAGATAAAATCTTGCTTAGAAAGTTTACATAAAAGCTTTACTTGAAAACTTTCCCTAAAAACAAGCTAATTTCACCATTAAGTATCGAAAAAGCAAAGGTAGCACTTCCTGACATCAAACTATCCCTGTATTATCTGCACCATTAAATTTACCGCCCAAATGTAGAAAATACACCCGTTAGATTGGAAAAAAATAATGACCAAAACACACAAGCCAAATAGTGCCAAAATGCTTAAACGAGCACACACCAATATGCCTTTAGGCGTTGCTGACAGCTACCGTTATTGGGGTGAAGAAAACACCGTATTTTTGAAAAGCATGCAAGGTTGCACTATTACTGATTGTGACGAACAAACATTCGTTGATTTTCGTTTAGCCTATGGCCCAATTATATTAGGGTATCGTGATGAGCGTGTAGATAACGAAGTTATTAATGCCATTACTAACGTCGGTACTATTTCTGGTTTTTCTACTGGGCTTGACTCTGATGTAGTTGAATTAGTTAAATCACTCTGCCCTAACATTGATAAAATGCGCTTTTCCAATTCAGGCACCGAAGCAGTTATTGGCGCTGTGCGTACTGCTAGAGGCTATACCAAGCGCAATAAAATTGTTGTAGTTGAAGGTGGTTTTCATGGTTTACATGACGAAGTTATGTGGAAGTCTGACGTTGATAACTGGGATGCAGACGATAAAAACTCACCAGAAATAATTCCTTTTGGTGCGGGTATTCCACAAAGTACACGCGAACACCAAGTTAGTGTGCCACTAAACGATATTTCAGCTATAGACGCTGTTTTTGCAGAATATGGTCATGACATAGCGGCCATTTTAATTGAGCCTATTATGGGTAATTGTGGCTCTATTGCATCAACACAAGCCTACATGCAAAAACTACGCGATGTTTGTAACAGCAATGGCTCTGTACTGATAATGGATGAAGTAAAAACAGGTTTTCGCGTAGCTAAAGGTGGCGCTCAAGCTTTATATAATATACACGCCGACATTACCACTTATGCTAAGGCTATGGGTAATGGCTATCCTGTTGCTGCTTTTGGTGGTAAAGCTGAAGTAATGGACACTATTTCTTTTGATAAAGGTGGCGTTACTCATGGCGGTACTTATACCGCAAACATGGTGGCATTAAGTGCGGCAAAAGCAACATTAACATTACTTAAAGAAACTGATGCACTTGAAACCATTGACCTGGTTGGCCAAAAAATTCAAACATTACTTTCACGTGTGTTTACCAAGTTTGGTGTTGAACACTGTTTTGCAGGCCCTAACGCCATGTTTGGGGTGCATTTTGGCACAAACGTACCGCAAAACTATCGTGACTGGAAAAGAACAAACAGCGATTTATACACGCAATTCGCCCTTAACTTAATAGACAATGGTGTAATGTTAGAACCGGATTCGCGTGAACCTTGGTTTATTTGTGAAGCGCATCAAACCATGGATTTAAATTGGTTAGAGCAAGTGGCTGAAAAATCGATGGCGGCAGCAATTAAAGCGCAGTAAATGCTAAATAGGCACTCAGTTCGCGCCCAACAACCACCACTTTAAATTATGCGTTTACCGACCAAAATAAAAGGTAAACGCATAAAACCTAGCTATAAATCACACTAAATACCCTGTATTAGGTACATCACATAACTAGGTATAAAAGCATTTTTCTATTCTTGAAGCGCTATAGCGGCCATTTTCATTGTACTTTCTAGCGATTGTGCGCCAGCAATAAATAAACCATTATGACAAAACATAGCGTCATCAATACCCGTTACATCTTGCAGCGCTTTATCAGCTAAACCCGCCCATGATTTAGGCAATGGTTTTCTGTCTTCAAATGACCCAAGTTCAACAGGCACGGTTTGAATTCTAAACGGACCAGAGCCCGACGGGTAAATAACATACAAAGCTTCTTTAGATAACGTATGAACCGTTGTTTTCCACGGTGTGTATTTTTCTAATACAATAACTCTTGGGTCTGCTGCATTTTCAATCGCTTTTGCAACAATTGATTTCGCATTTATGCCACCGCTAGCAGAAGCAATAAAGCGAGTTAAAACGCGTGATGCAAACGCCACCGCTTCATCAAAACAAGTATCAAAATTACTTTCTTCTTGCCACGTTGGGTTAAACATTGAAATAGTTTGGCTGAGACTAATACCTTGTGACACACCTTCAACATGACCACAGTCAATCGCGTCAATTGTCGATACTAAACCCGCATCAACCGAATGAGCTACTTCTTGAGAGCCTTGGCATATTTCTACGCCATATTTTTGCCAAATTAAACCGAAAGATGAGTAAGGAATACCATTTTCACGCGCACCGGCACCACCACGTTGATGATGATCAAATCGGCCAGTGTCTGGGTTATATTCACCGCCCACATCAATCACAATATCAGCCTGCGCTATAACCGCTAAATCTCGTGTACGTACAAGGTTAAAGTCAGGAAAAATACTCTTAAGCGCAGCGATACTGAACACATCATCTGCATGAAAATTACCATTATGAGTTACTATTGTTTTATCATTCATTTATTTTGTTTCATGCCGTTTTAGAAAAAGAGAAAGATGCTGCGAATTAAATATTACGTTTAAAAGTAGCGAAAAAGTAAGTGCCGAATTCTATCTGAATACCACGCATAACAACAGCTAACTTTAAAACTCTATAGCGTAAATTAAACATACTGAATAAAGAATACGACTGAGAAAAAACTAATCTAGCCATTGAGTCTATACATAACTAATACATAACTTGTACTGAAAAAAACATTGAATATAAAGCTAATGTTTTTTTTAAAGCTAGCCACTAACCTTTAAATTAAGGGTATTAATAAATAGCCTTGGCTCAACAATTTCATCTAACATCGAGCTATCGGGTAAACAGTCATCATCAACAAAATCGGCAAAATCTCCTGCTGAATCAAACACCAAAATATCTAACGCTAGTCTGTCTAAACCATATAAACCACGATGGATCATATCGGCAGAAAACACTAATAAATCGCCTGCCGCTAAGCCTATTTTTTTACCCGTAGATAAGTCATCACTACTTACTTTGCCTTTTTCTTCTTGGCGAACATTAAACTCTTCTTCGTTGTCCCAGCGCTTATGTGTTTCTGGAACTAGCTCCATGCCTAATTCATCAAAAAGTGGCACGCGTAAATGCACAACCTGAGTTTGTGCAATCGCGTTCTTTTGTCCTTCAAGATCATGATCATACTGACAATCACGATGCCAGAAATCTTTTTGCGCCGGATTAACAGGATTAAAGAACAATTGAGTATTCATAAACGCAGGATTATTAGCAATGAGGGCATCAACAACCGCCATGACTTTCTTTGAACTGATAAAGTTAAAAAGCGAAATACGCTCTTGTGTAGCTAAGTACTCACTACCGGTAATTAAAGAAGAGTTAAAGGCTTCTTCTTGATAAAACTTGGCATTG
The DNA here is from genome assembly GCF_057550865.1 of Colwellia sp. NW0002-52-1. Lineage (NCBI taxonomy): Bacteria > Pseudomonadati > Pseudomonadota > Gammaproteobacteria > Alteromonadales > Colwelliaceae > Colwellia > Colwellia sp. NW0002-52-1. The sequence continues at coordinate 172,287 of NZ_BAAJLU010000005.1, forward strand.
TCTTGTTGCCACAAGTGATGAAACTTTAACACTACAGCTCTAAGCGCTTCTATTTCAGAGGCACTGAAATAATTTCTAACCACAAAGAAACCTAATTCTTGATAACTATGTTGCCATGTTTTACTACTTTCTAACATTACCGAAGCTTGCCGTAAGATACTTTATGGTGGTTATTATAACCGTTTGAAAAAACGAATGCCTAGTCAGTATATTGCTTTTGTTGTTATCAGCTAGCGCTTGACAAATAATGTGCAAACAACATTTTCTAATACAATGAACCGTTAAATAAACAATTAAATATTTAATAAAAGATTGTCATCAATGTATTATTTAGCCATGGTATTGTACTCTCGTATTATTTCTCAAATTCACCGACAATATTAGTTAAGGAATATTTCTTTCATGGCCTCATCGAACTATCTAGTCAAACAAATTATCACATTTTTCAATTACCGAAAGCTTCTAACCACTTGTGCACTTTTACCCATGATGGCAAACGCAACTATTGCTGACGAAAATTTTCAGCAGTGCAAGGTAAACTTAGCTGAGCGTGCAAAGAACACAGGGTTCTCCACTTATATCACGCAAACCGTAATTAATAATATTACCCCTATTGAGCGAGTAATTACTTTAGATAAAAAGCAGCCTGAATTTAGCCAAACGTACGAGCAATACATCAAAGCCAGAGTAAGTAATTATCATGTTCGCGTTGGCAAAGAAAAGCTAAAACAAAACAAAGCATTATTTGATAGTTTAGAAAAAGAATACGGTATTCCCCGACAATATTTAGTCTCGTTTTGGGGCTTAGAAACTGTTTTTGGCAAACACAAAGGTAAAATGTCGGTGCTTAACTCGTTGGCAACATTGGCATGCGATCAACGTCGCAGCGAGTTTTTTACTCTAGAGCTACTAAACCTTTTCACTTTAATTGAAACAGAAAAAGTAACCGTTGATCAGCTACAAGGTTCTTGGGCTGGCGCTATGGGGCATATGCAATTTATGCCAACAGCCTTCTTAAAATATGCCGTTGACGGCGACAACGACGGCAAAGTTGATATATGGCAAAGCGAAGCCGACGCACTTACCACCGCGGCAAATTACTTAAATCAAATTGGTTGGCAACCAGAAGAACGCTGGGGCAGAGAAGTAAAGTTACCTGAAAACTTTGCCTTCGAAAAAGTGAGCTTCGACCAATACTACTCACTGAGTTATTTAAGCCAATTAGGTATAACAACAACGAATAATCAAGCATTATCAACATACGATATTCAAGCCGAGCTTTATCTTCCTTCAGGATACAAAGGCCCTGCTTACCTACTCTACCCAAATTTCAATGTCATTATGACCTGGAACTTATCTAAAAGTTATGCACTTTCAGTCGGCTTATTAGCAAATAAATTAGTCGGTTCGAATGGGCTTGAGTTTTTAAAAGGCGAGCAAGCGCTAAAAAATAGATTTAGCTACAAAGAGATGAAAAACCTACAAAACCAACTCAATACATTAGGCTTTGAAACCGGCAAACCCGATGGCATTTGGGGACCGAAAAGTCGCGACGCAATTCGCTCGTTCCAGCTAGCACATCAACTTATTGCCGATGGTTACCCAAATAAAGCCCTATTTTCAAAAATTAAATTAGTGCTAGATAAAAGTGAAGAAAAAACGACGAAAGTAGATTATCAAGGTTAGATAAAATTAATACTTTTTATTTCACCTAGCCGCTGTATTCACACCCAGTAACCTGTGTATTTCCCGCTTTATTGTAGAAAGGCAGATTTAATCTGCCTTTCTACACCGGTGTATTCAATGGTTGATAATAAGTAATTGAATGTAAAAATTAAGTTATGTATATTGATTTGAATAAATATTCATTAGATGGGTTTTTCGCTTGTGGAAAGGCGGATTTGATCTGTCTAATACGCTGTTATATAACTAAGGAGAGTTATGAGTAGTCCAAGCATTTTCAAAGACCACGCAAGAAAATCATTCTCCTTTTTAATAGATTCATACGGGTTCCAAGAGCAAGCTTTAGGTAAATTTGATAATAATTACTCTGTTAATTTTATTACCTCAAAAACTAAAGTAATAGTTGAAGGAATTAATCGGGGACTAAATTCTAGGATTGCGGTCGGTAGTTCAACTGGAAAGTTTGAGAACTTCGACCTAGGTGATGTACTCACTGTTTTCTGTCCCGAGCGTTCTTTAACTGATTCGGACTTTGAAAAGAATCAAATTGAGCAATTGTCACTAATGGCAAACTTGCTAAAAGAGTGTGCTGAACAAGTTTTACTAGGAGATCACTCGTCTTTTCCCAAGCTAGCGAAAATAGTAAAGAAAAGAGCTAAAAAATTTAGTAGGCTATAGTGCAATCGTTATATAACAAGCTAATAAATAAGGACAAAAAACAGTTGGCTGTTTTCGTTCCTCAACATTTTAGCCAACAATTTTTTGCCCATTATTAGGGCGTTGAGGCTGTAGAATTTCTCCAAACTGAAAAATGGCGTATGATTTTTGTTTTAGTACAGCCTTTAAAGTTCACTTATTAGTGGAGTATTGCCTCAGAATACACGTAGCAACGCAATTTGAGGCTTAATTTTTAATAAATTTTGAGGCTGCTTTTTCTAAAATAGAAATTCTACAGCCCCGTTAGGTGCTATAGGAGTCACGGATGAGTCTTGGTAAATTAATCTGGCATGTTGGATGCGATGAATCAGGTATTGATGGGCAAGTCTATTATGGGTTTGGCTCTCTGTGGATGAAATACCAAAGACGAGGGGATTTCACTCGAATAATCCGTGAACTTCGTGAAAAGCATCGCATGCATGATGAAATCAAGTGGCAAAAAGCGCACAGTAAAAGGTATGCAGAGTTTTATTCCGAACTAATTGATATGTTCTTTAAAAATTCTTGGTTAGCATTCCATTGTATTGTTATTAGAAAGGGTATGGTCGACAAATCTTTTCATGATGGTGATTACGATTTAGCAATGAGAAAACACTTCACACAGCTGATTTCTGCGAAAATTAAAGCCGTGTTAAAAGCTCACCCTAATCGTGAATGTGAATTTAGAATTGAAGTCGATCCTCTACCATCAAGATATAAAAAAGCAGATGAAGCTTTTCATAAAATAGCAAATAGCATGTTAAAAAAGGAACTTGGCGGCGAAGCACTAATTAAAAGTGTAGTTACAAAAGACTCTAAGGATTCTGAGCATATCCAAATAGCAGATTTTTTATTGGGTGCTGTAATGAGTGCATTTCAAGGTAAAGCATCTTCACCTGCTAAATTGGCAGTAGCAAATAATATTGCTTCGTATTTGGGGTGGGATAACCTTAAGCACGACACTTGGAATAGTGAGAGGAAATTTAATATTTGGTATTTCTTCGATCCAAGGTTTGGTTCACGAGAAATAAGTACAGAGAAAATTACACTAAAATATCCTCTGCCATTTCGCACCTAACAAGCTAATTAATAAGGACAAAAAACAGTTGGCTGTTTTCGTTCCTCAACATTTTAGCCAACAGTTTTTTGCCTATTATTAGTGCGTTGAGGGTGTAGAATTACTCCAAAGTAGAAAATGGAGGGCCATTTTTGTGTTCATACAGCCGTTAAAAGTCATTTTCTAGTTGGATATTGCCTCAGGTTTCACGTAGCAACGTAATTTGAGGCTTAATTTTTAATAAATTTTGAGGCTGTTTTCTCAAAAAGAGAAATTCTACAGGCTCGTTATATATCAAAGGTGAGGTTCGTGCTTAAAAAGTATAAGAATAAAATACTCGAAGTAATTCATGAAGAAGGCTTTGATGTTGAGCAATTTAAAAAACATGAAAAGAATGTTGATGGCTCTCAAGCCGCAATATTTCAACTTGTTAATTCACCATTATTTTTTATGATAAGAACAAATCCAGATGATTATCACTCTTATGATTGTCGTTATATTAACTTCTCTCCTGACTTCAGTCGTTCTGAGTATGAACCTGACAGAGATTGGGGAGATTTTGAATTTTGTTATGATAAATTCATTTGGTGGCTAAATAATCATGTTAAAGAATACCAAGTTGAGATGGAAGTTCCTGATTTATGGAGTGAACTACAGGGTAAACCACTGTTTGAAACTGATCCTTTAGTTGATAGAAATGCTGATCAATTTAATCGAATAGAAAAAGATAAGATTGAACGTGCATTATTGCAGTTTAAATCAATGTTAATCGAAGAATATAAGCCAACAGAGGAACAATTAAATTCTATTGAAGATCGTTTAAAATATTTATCTGATTCTACTGAGCGTTTGAATAAAGTTGATTGGCAAGGTGTTGCTATATCTACAATTATGAGTATATCAATAGCTCTAAGTCTAGACACTGCGAAAGGAAAGCATTTATTCGATCTATTCAAACGGTCTTTTCAGCTAGCAATTGAGTTTATGAGTAATTGATACATAAATCGGGTAGCCGGAGGTTTCTCTCCTCCAGCCCCCACACCACCCTGCATGCGGCTCCGCACAGGGCGGTTCATTAACCATGATGGATTTTAATCCAGATATCCCTTATTGACACTAAACCTGCCTTAGCTAAATATTCGTTGCTTAATGCTAAGTTTATTCCTTTGGTTTTCGCACTACGCCAAACACCTTTTCTTGTCGCTCCACAGCTCACCGCTAATGCGAGTGGAACACCGCGTTTTAATAGATTATTCACTTTGGTTCTTGGCTTTCGCCATTGTCGCCAATAACACATGCGTATTCTTCGGCGGAGCCATTGATCTAAATCCACACATAACTGATAACCATTGGCAATGAGGAAGTAATTACCCCATCCTCGCAGGTATCGGCTAAGGCTAGCTATTTGCTTATTCATCGCAATGCCCCAATTTCTATTTGTTAAAGTGCGCACGCGGTGTTTAAATCGCTGCAATGAATTGTCATGTATGTTGATGCGCCCGTATTTGAAACCAAAACCTAAAAACTTGGTTTCTTTTACCGCGCCTACACGACTTTTCTTCTCGTTAACAACTAGTTTGAGTGTTTGCTGTATAAACAAGCTCATGCTCGCTAAACGCGTTCACCAGCACGCTTACTTTTCACCAAAATGGTGAAATCGTCCGCATATCGGGCGAAATGATGTCCCCGTTTGACTAACGTTTCATCAAGCTCATCGAGCATGATATTAGAAAGTAACGGTGACAATGGCCCACCTTGTGGCACGCCTTGAGTTGGCTTTACTCGTTTACCGTGTTCAACGATCCTTGCCCGTAAGTACCGTCCAATCAATGTCATTAATACCTTATCTTTTACTTTTAACCCTATTTTATGCATGAGTAAGTCATGATTAACACGATCAAAAAAATTTTGATAAATCGATATCAACGGCTATTTTACGACCAGATTTAACGCCCGTTTGCAGGTGTTTTACCGCTTTCGCTGCATTGCAGTTTGGGCGAAAACCAAAACTATAAGGTGAAAAATGCGGGTCGAATATTGGGTTGAGCACTTGGTGGATCGCTTGTTGGATAAACCTATCGAGTACGGTAGGAATACCTAAACCTCGCGAGCCACCATCAGGCTTGGGGATGTTGACCCGTAGCACTGGGCCAGGGCGGTAAGTTCCTTGAGTAATTTGTGTTTTGATGTTCTCCCAGTTTGCGTTAGCAAAAGCGGGAAAATCATCTATCGTCATTCCGTCAATACCGGCACTGCCTTTATTGGCTTTGACTCGTTTCCAAGCGCTAGCTAAATTGGCAGGTGTTAACAGTTTATCGATGAGATTTTCATGTAAGGCTGGTGTTAATATGCCATGCTCAATAACATCATTGCCTGACGGCAATGTCGATGTATTCAAATGCATAAATGTTCCTCCTTTAGTTAATGTTCAGGCCTTCACCGTGTCCCAACCATTACGATGGCCGTTTGGCTACTATGCCGTTTGCTGACTTCTACTTAATCACATGCCTAGTTACCTAGACATGCGCTATCGGTTTGTATCTAGTTCGCTCTTCGCCATCGATACCCTCGACGAAGCCAAGGCACTTATATACCAGCGCCTTACTGGTGATTTACCGATCGCGTGTTAAGCAGATCTCCCCAGATAAGAGCATGCACTTTCTTTGCACTGCTGCATCATTTACGGTGACCATTAGATCACGTGGTTTCGTTATGCTTGGCTAACTCACCTCTAGTCTACGCCTCATATGATGTTCTTGTTCATCAGCTCGCAAGTTTGCTAGCGGCTTCCTTCAGACCATTCCTCAGGGAAAAGCCCTTGCCATTCGCTAGTAGTTAGCGTTTAATAACAATAAGTTACTTAAACGGTGATCTTCCTACAGAGGACTTTCACCTCATTAGTTCATGCCCATGCTGGGCGTACCAAGAAAATCAACAAGGACACGTAACAGTTGGCTACGTTTCGCTTCGCTACACCATTTTAGCCAACCATTACTTAGCCTGTTATTTAGGCGTTGAGGCTGTAGAATTACTCCAAAGTAAAAAATGGCGGATAATATTGATGTTCTTACAGCCTTTAAAGTTCACTTTCTAGTGGAATATTGACTCAGAATTCACGTAGCAACGCAATTTGAGGCTTAACTTTTGATAAATTTTGAGGCTGAGTTTCTAAAAGAGAAATTCTACAGCCTCGTTATGTGCCGTAATGGTATCGCAGTTGCGCAATTAGAATAGCGTCACCTTGATGTTTATAAACGATCCTATGCTCATCGTTTATGCGTCGTGACCAATACCCAGATAACCCATGCTTTAAAGGCTCTGGTTTGCCAATACCTTCTTGAGGAGTTCTTTGAATATCTTTAATGAGTAAATTAATACGTTTAAGTATTTTTTTATCGGTAGTTTGCCAATAAAGGTATTGTTCCCAAGCTTTTGTTGAGAATGTTAGTTTCATTCAATAAGCTCTCTTTCAGTTCCATTACCAGCTTCAAGCTCGGCAATGGAATCTAAAAGGCTTTTAGCATTTGCTGGGGATCTTAGTAAATATGTAGTTTCTTGCATGGCGTTATAATCTTCTAACGACATCATAACAACGGGAGCTTCACTTTTACGTGTAATAATAATTGGTGCGTGATCATTACAGACATTCGCCATTGTATTTGCTAAATTTGCTCTAGCGGCTGTATAACTTATTGCATCCATTGGTAACTCCAAAGCGTTCATGTACGTTAATTGGTACAGTATAGCGCACTGGTACATAATAAGTCACTCAAAAGGTCAAAAAACAGTTGGTTTTTGCTCCTGTGTCGCTTATTTTAACCAACATATTATATGCCTCTTAACGAGGCGTTGAGGCTGTAGAATTTCTCCAAACTGAAAAATTCCGTATGATTTTTATGTTCGTACAGCCTTTAAAGTTTCACTTTCTAGTGGAGTATTGCCTCAGAATTCACGTAGCAATGCAATTTGAGGCTTAATTTTAATAAATTTTGAGGGTGTTTTTTTCTAAAAGAGAAATTCTAAAGCCTCGTTAGCTATACAAAAAGGATTTTCATGACTCACGCTACTTTGGTATTCATATCACTAATTTTAATTTCTAGTTGTTCTTCAACTCCCTTGCCTGATAGATCTAATGCGTCATTGTTAGAAACGGAAAATCCAACCTACCCAATTCATGCGGCTCGCAATAAAATCGGAGGCTTTGTCAAAATGAGCTTCGATATCAGCGAAAGTGGTGAGCCAATAAATATTAAAGTTTTAAAATCAGCTCCTGAACGTATTTTTGTTAAAGCAGCAATTAAAGCTCTCTCAAATTGGAAGTACACACCTAAAGTAGAAAATGGTAAGGCTGTTGTTCAACAGGACTTAACGGTTCGGCTAGATTTCAAGATGGAGTGAATGTATAGCTAAGAAAATCAATAAAGACACGTAACAGTTAGCTACGTTTTGCTACGCTACACAACTTTAGCCAACCATTACTTAGTCTGTTATTTGTGCGTTAGCTTTCAAGGAGAGAACATTGAAATATCTACTAATATCGTTAACTTTAATTATGTCATTCGTGTGTAATGCGAATGACAAAAAAGAAATAGACAACTTAGCTAAGCCTGTTTTGGCCTTATTTGAAACAAATTAACAGACACTCATCCCAAATTATAGAAAAGCTTCGGGTAAAATCGTTATAACAAGTCACTAAGAGGCGTTGAGACTTTAGGATTATTCCAAAGTAAAAAATGACGTACGACTTTTGTTTTCATACAGCCTTTAAAGTTTCACTTTATAGTGGAATATTACCTCAGAATTCACCTAGCAACGCAATTTGAGGCCTAACTTTTAATAAATTTTGAGGCTGATTTTTCTAAAAGAGAAATTCTACAGCCTCGTTATGTGCTAGTGCAAAAAGGCCTGAGAAATATCATTATATATATTGCTTGGTGTTTGTTATTTATTTCAAGAATTCAGATGGTTGGTGTATAAACATCTAAGAAATTAAACAAGAAATAAACATTTGGCTTTTTGTTCACTACGTTCACTTATTTTAACCAACATTTTTTCCTGTTAAATGGTTGCTATATGCCCGTAATGGCAAGGTCGATTGCTGCAATAATTTCGTCTCTTAATGATTCAACTGAGCCAACAGGATCTTTGAGTAATTTGGCTGGCATTGAAGCAATCTGAGGTGTGAGTAAAATATATTGTTCCTTTTCATACTCAATCAAAGGAGTTAATCCATCCATTTGCTCATTTCTAAAATGAGAGAGTTTTCCTAAAGGGATCACAATTCTTGTTATAATATTGCTAATTAATGCATTTTGTATATCAATAATATAAGGGTATGCGTCACGGCTTTTTTTACTTGGATTTATATATACATCAAATTGCGACATTAAAATTCTCTAAATTCATCACCAAAACACCCATTATCATCTACAAAGTCATTGTAGGCCTGTATGGCATTTTTATTTTCTTTTACCCACTTGTTAGCTTCAATATTTTTTAATTTATCTTTTAATGCTTGCTCTAAAGTTGCAGATAAATTAATGTTAAGAGCTCTGGTTTTCTTTAGTAAGTCGCTATTTAGGCTAAGATTTGTTGCTTTTTTTGGGGCGTTAAAATCGTATAATTCTTGCATAATATGTCTCCAAGTAATCATTAAATTTAGTATGCGCATTCCGATGCGTATTGTAAAGAGCATACAAGAAATTCTACAGGACATAAAACCGTTGGCTGCGATAGTGCCTCACACATTATAGACAACTATTTATTGTCTGTTAACGAGGCGTAGAGGCTGTAGAATTACCCCAAAGTATAAAATGAAGGATGGTTTTTGTGTTCATACAGCCTTTAAAGTTCACTTTTTAGTGGAGTATTGCCTCAAAATTCACGTAGCAGCACGCCCTGAGGTGGACCGCAAGCATTAAGACTTGTTTTCCACCGCATATTTTAATAGCGGCGAGCCTTTGCTTTTTAAGGCCGATAAGTACGTTGATTCATCATACGCTGTCTTTGTTTTCCAACACCGAAATAATATTCTTATCCACTTAAAAGCCAGTGCTCTTATGATAGTGTTATGTGGCTTTCCTTTACTTTTTTGTTGTTCATAATACGCCTCGGCCCAAAATAAATACCAAAACGTTTATGATTGTTAAAGTAAAATGATCCAGTTAGAGTACTTGGATTACATAAAAAGCGAAAAACCTTAAAGAGTCTGTGGGCAAACAGGCTAATTCTCAAACATAGAGGAAGTGATGGAATACATATACTCACTCGTATTATTTACAATCGCATCTTCTGCGACGCCGGGTCCAAATAACATATTAGTAATGACATCAGGGGTTAACTTTGGTGTTAAAAAAAGCTTACCTGTTTTTTGTGGCATATGCGTTGGGTTTGCTTTAATGCTGTTATTAGTTGGTATCGGTTTTGGGCAAATATTTGAGGTTTTTCCAAACCTTAACACAATGATTAAAATCATTGGCGTTGGTTACTTACTTTATTTAGCTTGGATTATTGCGGGTTCAAGCAATAGCTTCAAATCAAAAGAGCAACAAAAGCCGCTAACTTTTCTTAACGGTGCGTTGTTTCAATGGGTTAACGCAAAAGCTTGGATTGTTGCAACTGGTGCAGTTGCTGCATTTACGACTTCAGGCGATGAGCACTTAGTTCAAGTGGCTTTGGTTGCTAGCACTTTTTTAGTTTTATCATTTCCTAGTGTAGGTATTTGGCTAATTTTTGGCTCATGGCTAAAAAAGTATTTAAATACCAAAGCTAATCAGAAAGTATTTAATTTAACGATGGCAAGCCTACTAATTATTTCGGTTTTACCTGTATTAGGCGAGCTAATTGAAAAGTTTACCTGACAAGTAAATCTAGGTTGCACCTACAGCCAATTAATCATAACACTCATCTTAAATTGCCAATGCGACTTTAATAGGTACAGTAAGTGAATGACACCGCGGCTTAATCTTGTTTATATTATGATTTTAAAATTAAAAAGTGATATGGTTTCAAATTTTTATATGTAAACTACAGTGTAGTTTACATATAAAAAAAATAAACAAGGACACGTAACTGTTAGCTACGTTTCGCTACGCTACACAACTTTAGCCAACCATTACTTAGTCTGTTATTTGTGCCTTAGCTTTCAAGGAGAGAACATTGAAATATCTACTAATATCGTTAACTTTAATTATGTCATTCGTGTGTAATGCGAATGACAAAAAAGAAATAGACAACTTAGCTAAACCTGTTTTGGCTTTATTTGAAGAAAACAAAATCAATAGTGTGGCTAGCAAAGCGCTAGAAAATAGCTCTATCAGTGATTACATAAGTAAAGCTGACCTAGCTCAATCAGACAGTCAATTTTTTGGTTATTTAAACGTTCTGGGCAAGTTCCACTCTCAGGAGTTAATATACGAACAAGGCATAGAAGGTACATTCATATCACGTTGGTATGTATTAAAGTACGACCGCCAGCCAGCATTAATATACTTGGAATTTTATAAGGCTAAAGATGAATGGCAAATTCATTCAATTAACCTTAAATTAGAACTTGATGATTACATCGAAGAAAGATCTAAAATAGAAATTGGCAAGCTTGGTGTTAAAAGTAATTAATCAGTGCAATCACCTTAAATTTTAAGGCTGTTTTTTCTAAAAGAGAAACTCTACAGCCTGGTTAGTTTTCTTAGAGATTTTAATCTCTACATTTATCGAAAAGGATAGTTTGATGTTAAATAAAATAATCGTTCTCACATGCTCAATGTTAGTTACAGGCTGTGTTGTTGTTCCAGAAGTGGATAATTCTCAACAATATCAATGTGGCTTATCTACAGATAAGAAAACTCTGAAAGTGGTTAATTTAATGAAAGGTGACACTAGCTTTTATAAATGGAATGATGAATTTTTATCCATTATTACTATGCCATCATCAGCAGTTGTCTCAAGCGTATACGTAGCGGTTAATAATGTTTATCATTTTGGGGAAAAGCAAATAAAGTGTGGCAATAAAACCTAACAGAGAACGACGCTGGTATTTACTTTTCATTATTGGAGCTTAAATTGCTAAATTTCATAAAAAAATCATTACCTTTATTTTGTGCCCTGTTTTTGTTCGGTTGTACCACAGGGAACCAAGTTATTGAAAGAAAGAATTATTTTCCTTGAGAGAATGACACTGGCTATTCTCAAGTAGTGAAAAGTAATAAAACTTTATATATTTCAGGCATTACCAGCGAAAAAGAAACTTTTGTCGAGCAAGTAGACGATATTTACACGATCATAAAAAAAATATTAGCTGATTATGATGTTGGAACCGATGCTATTGTAAAGGAAGTTATATTCACAACGGATATTGAAGCACTGAAGTTAGCTATTCCAACACGTAAAGCTCATTTTAATGGTAAATATCCTTCTTCAAGTTGGGTAGAAGTTAAAAGGCTTTGGAGTAAGTCACACTTATTAGAAGTGGAAGTTGTTGTTGTTTCACCTTAAATATAAGGCATTTTAAAGGACAATAAACAGTTGGTTTTTATCTCTTAGAAAGATGTTGTTCTTTTAGTTAAAGTAAGGATATTTAAATTGAATTTAGTGTTTATAAAAAGCATTTTTTTGTTTTTGGTGGTTTCAATAACTGTTGGATGTGCGGCTACATCACCCTCTTTAAAAAGTGATGTTAGTTCACTTGATTGTAATAAAAAACTCGCGTTTATTCAGTCGCCTGAAAACACAGTTTCTGATGATGGTTTTACAATATTATATGATGGGGAAAATAAAGAAATATTTGCTGAATTAATTGAGCAGGCACATGCCAATCAAATGGCGAGTGGTTGTATCAAAGGCTAGCAAGCACTTCAAACGGAACAAACGAGTAACCTTATAACGGCTAAGCTCAAGCAAAATCCCCATTAGCTTTAGAGGTTTTTAACAAAAAAAAGCAGCCAAACTTAGGCTGCTTCTCATCTCATTTCTTCATTGCTTTCTTAATATTGCTAGGAAAACCGTTGTTTTATAAAGCCAACTGTTAACCGGTGGTACGCATTCCGGTTGCGATTCCTGTCATACTTACCATTAATAGTTGCTCACAAACAGGATGTTCAGGCTGTTTACGTAAGCGTTTTAACGCTTCTATTTGCAATAAATGTAGTGGTAAAAGGTACGGTCGGCGTAAGTTAAAAGAGGCTAAATTCCACGGGTCGCTTTCAAGAGACTCTGTTTGGCCTAGCAGCTCGAGTACCGTTTTTCTATCAGCGGTTAATTGTGTTCTAAGCCCTTCTCCCATTGGCATTAATTCACTCTCAACTAAGCTCTGGTCATAAAGTTTAGAGATATTAATATCTGACTTTAAATACACCATTTCAGTCAAGGATATACGCGCTCTAAAATAAGGCCAGTTTTCAAGCATATCTTTAATGGTGTTTTGGTGCTCGGCATCAGCATTTGCAAGCGCTTCACCAAAACCTAGCCAGCTTGGCACAACTAATCTATTTTGGCTCCAAGCAAATATCCAAGGAATTGCGCGTAGCGATTCAATGCCACCGTCAGATTTTCGTTTGCTCGGTCGAGAGCCTAAAGGTAAAGATGACAACTCTTGCTCTGGTGTGGCTTGTCTAAAATAGGTAACAAAGTCGTCTTGCTCACAAACGTAGTTACGATATATTTCACAGCTACTTTTTGCCATATCTTCCATGGCATTACGCCATGTATCTTTAGGCGATGGTTGTGGCTTAACTAAGCTTGCTAATATGGCACTGGCATATAAATGTAAACTACGAACGGCCAAGTTAGGTAAACCGAACTTAAAACGTATAGTTTCGCCCTGCTCTGTAACTCTTAAGCCACCTTCTAATGTGCCTGGAGGCTGAGACGCTATAGCTGCATGCGCTGGCCCGCCGCCACGACCGATAGTACCGCCACGGCCATGGAATAGTTTTAGGGTTATATTATGGCTTTTCGCAGCAGCCACCAAGGCTTCTTGCGCTTGATATTGTGCCCAAGCAGCAGCTAGCACACCGGCATCTTTTGCTGAATCACTGTAGCCTATCATAACGTGTTGCGCGCCATGTGTGCGTTTCGTATAAACCTTATCGCTTAATAATTTATCAATAACGCCAGCGGCACGGTTTAAATCATCCAAGGTTTCAAACAAAGGTGCAATCGGCATTTGCCAAGTTATTCCTGTGGCCTTCATTAACAAATTAACCGTTAGCACATCACTTTGCTCACTGGCCATTGAAATAATATAAATACCTAAAACTTCTTTGGGTTGCTCAGCAATAAAAGCAAAAGTATCTAGCACTTCTTGCGTTTGTTCACTCCATGCTACATTTGGCAATAATGGTCTTGGATTATTAAGCTCTTGCTGAAGAAATTCACAACGTTTTTGTTCATTCCACGTCAAGTAATCTCCTAACCCTAAGCTTTGAGTAATTTCTGAGATAGCTTGATCATGAAACTCACTGTGTTGGCGAACATCGAGTTTAACCAACGAAATACCAAAACAATGTACTTTTCGAATAACATCTAACAACATTGAGTTGGCGGCTCGTTCTAACCCTGCAGCCAGTAAACTTTCTCGACAAATAACTAAAGGTTTAAGTAAGTCTTCTGGGCTAGCAATAACACCTTGGGTTTCATTATTTTTCAAGGTTGTAACACTAGCTTCTAATTGAGCAATAGTTTGCTTTAAAATATGGCGATAAGGACCAATATTATCAGTATCAGCTGCGATTAACTCGTCACTGGCTTTGTTCATCGATAGTTCAAGGTAGAGGTTTTGAAAATCAATTAAATACAGCTCTGCTGCTAATAGCCTTGCATTGATAATAGCTTGTTTACTGAGTTTCGCTGTTACAAAGGGATTACCGTCGCGATCCCCTGCCATCCAACTTGCCATAGTAATTGGTGTAGCATCTAACGGTAGAGCTTGGCCCGTAACCGCTTGGCAAAGTTCGTCAAGTTCACGCACAAAAGTCGGAACAGCAAACCATAAGCTATCGCGAATAGCATCTAAGCCCCAGCGCGACTCATCCAATGGAGTTGGACGTTGCGAGCGTATTTCGCTTGTGTGCCATGCTTGTTCAATTAGCTCTTCAATTCGGCCATTTAGCGCTGCACCTGATTGCGCGAGCTCTTCAGCAACTTCGTGATATTTATGTATAAAAGTACGACGATTTACTTCTGTTGGATGCGCGGTTAATACAAGTTCAATATGAAGTTTGTTAATCGCTGATAAAAATGCCTCAGGCGTACAACCACTAACCTGCTCTTTTAAAGAAGCTAACGGGTGCGGTAAATCAAGCTCTGCCAAGCCTTGTTCACTCGTGGTATGTTGTTGTTCGGCAATATTTGCCAAATTCAAAAATTGGCTAAAAGCACGACCATAAATTAACAGGTCTTGCTCATCACAAGATTCAAATAAAGTTTGTAGCTCATTAATAGCTAAAGCATCTTGCGCTACGCCGTCTTTAGCGAGTACGCGCACACGTTCAACATTTTCTAACCAACGTTGCCCTTTGTCGTTGGCAATGGTTTTACCCAATACAGAGCCAAGTGAGCGAATATTTTGAGATATAGTTTCTAACATGCTTTGTTCTCTTTTTAAGCGAATTAACATAAGCGTAGAATTATTTTAAAATAGAGTCTAATATATAAAATTAATTAACATCATAGATAAAATTCTATATGCCATTAAATTTACAGTCAAATCGACAGCCCACCATGAGGCAATTACAGCTTGTTCAAGCGTTGGCTAGAGATCAAAGTTTGTCAGTAGTTGCTGAAAATTTACATATTTCTCAGCCTTCGGTCTCTATCCAGCTGAAAAATCTCAGCGAATTAATCGGTTTACCGGTTTATCAAATGCAAGGTAGAAAACTTACCCTTACCGATGCAGGTAAAGCAGTGCTTCGCAGTGCAAATACTATTTTTCAGACCTTGGATAACCTCAAAACTGATATAGATAATTTGCAAGGCGTGATAACAGGTACATTATCAATTTCAGTGGTAACCACCGCACAGTATTTTTTACCATTACTACTTGCCGCCTTTGCTAAACAACACCCAAAAGTAGAAATAAAATTAGAAATAGGTAATCGAGAAAAAATACAAAGCCGATTGCATGACAATAGCGACGACTTTTATATTTTCAGTAATATTCCGCAAAATGTACCCGTGCTTGAAACCCCTTTTTTAGATAATGAAGTGGTGGTAGTGGTGCCAGAAAACCATGAATTGGCACAATTTCCAAAAGTGAGTTTGGCGCGCTTAAGTCACTATCCATTTATTCTGCGAGAGTCAGGTTCGGGTACGCGCGAATATACTGTCGAGTTATTTAAACAACACGGCTTTAGTTTGAACGAAAAAATGACCATAGCGAGCAGTGAGGCAATAAAACAGGCTGTTGCAGCAGGTTTAGGGATATCGGTACTAAGTAAACACAGTTTAGACTTTGGCATAATGCCCGGTATAAAAATTATTAATGCTGAGCACTTCCCTATTCGCAGTAAATGGCGTTTAGTGCAAAATGCATCTCGACAACCTACTATACTTGCAAATGCTTTTCATACATTCATGGTAGAGAATGGTGTCGATATTTTGGCTTCAGCAGTTCAGAATAGTCAGGTATAACTAAAAAATGGCTTTGATAAATTATCGACAATAAACAGTTGAGTGATATAGTTACTTTAATGAATAGTTATTTTATCCGTAATATTATTTTAACGTTATAGTATTAAGTTAAGCTGCATAACAATGTAAACCTAAAGAATATAAGGAGATATTCAAGTGCTCAAAAATATATCGACCATTTTTTATGACATTATGTTTGGCGATATAAACGCTAATATCCCCATGAGCAAGCTCGAAACTAAAGTATTAGAAAAAGTTAGTGCTATATTAAATAATCCTACGAGTCTTAGCACACATATTCCTACACTACCCGCGATGCTAGTTCGTCTTTTAAATGCCATTGATAATCCAGACTCGAGCGTACAAAGCTTCGTTGAAATTATTGAACAAGACCCTGCATTTGCCTTGGCTGTTTTAAAAACAGCTAACTCTGCTCTTTATCATCGCGGCGAAAAAGAAATTGTATCGTTAAACCGAGCGATT
The DNA here is from genome assembly GCF_057550865.1 of Colwellia sp. NW0002-52-1. NCBI lineage: Bacteria > Pseudomonadati > Pseudomonadota > Gammaproteobacteria > Alteromonadales > Colwelliaceae > Colwellia > Colwellia sp. NW0002-52-1. Next base: position 188,833 of record NZ_BAAJLU010000005.1, read on the forward strand.
ACTTTTTTAGGTTTAACAGGGTTGTTGCAAATTGCCACAACGCTTTTAATGGCAAAAGTTATACCCAGTAAACCTATTTATTACGCCATGTTCGGTAAACAAATTTGGCTTCATAGTGTGCAATGTGCAACGCTTTGTGAACTTTTAGCCTCGAAGCAAGACGAAAACGCATTCGACGCATATTTTTTAGGGTTAATTCATGATTTAGGAAAGGTCATTATATTTGATTGTCTATCAAAAGCATTAGCTGAAGAGATATCAAGCCTGCCAGGCACCACTATCTTTAAAAAATTAATGACCAAAATGTCTCTCAATATAAGCTATTTAATCTCAATAGAGTGGAAGCTACCAAAAATTTATTGTGAAGCATTAGAGCAACAACAAACCAAGCCCACCTCAACTTTGGCTGTACTGTTATATAATGCAAATCAATTAGGTGAGCTGTATTTAATGGTGAATAAAGGTGTTATTTCTAACGCTGAATGCAAAAAAATGATAACTAAAAAGGCTATTGATGAAGATATTTGGCTAAATTTCACAAATATAGCACCAGAAATTGAGCGTAACTTAATTTAAAAAAAGTAAAGCACTCAAACAAGCCTAATACCTAGCTAATGCATTTACTTTTCACGTGCCTCAAGGCTCAAGCGTATTAATTCAACCCGCTCCCTATTAACATTAAAATCAGAGTAACCAATCCTAGCCGCAGAGCGAATATAAACAGTTTTTTCACTTGTTTTAGCAGGAAAATAAAACTCTACATCGTCAACAAAACCAAAAATTTTTGAGCTAAACTCAGCACGAATATAGCTATTTTCAGTCACAGTTACCTTCGAGTTATCTAATGTATTTACAACCTGTAAAATGGCGTTTTCAACTTCCTTGTTTGAACCTACAATAACAATCGGTTTAATATATTGAGCTTTATCTTGTGAGAAACTATTAACGCAATTGGGCTTATTAGGGCACGGCATTAACTGACCATTTTCAATGCCTAGCGAAGGTGCGTTTGATGAACACCCCGTTAAGGCGACAAAGATTAACAAAACAATACTGGTTGTAAAAACGTTATACACTGCCTTCATGAAGATCTCTTCTTTAAAAATAAATTTAAGCCATGATAGTTTACTTTGTACTAAATGCTTATTTTTTTCAACTAGTTGAACTAGTTACTATCAATTTTTCATTTCAATCTGAGCATATTTCTAGCGTCTCACGTTTTCAACTAAAGTACTTTGCATGAACTTATTTTAATGGCAGAAAACTTAAGCAGATATCGATAAATAATTATTTGATCTTCCATTGATAAAACCGCACAATCCTTCGCGATGAAAACCACAGTGCAACCCTCTTACAAACTAGCCTTAACGCTAGCAGTTTGATCACCAAAGTAAAAAGAGTAGAAATAATGCCGTCAAATATGCAGCTAAGCAAAGTAGAGCTTAGAGAAACCAAGTTATCTCGCGATGAATATTTAACAAAACCCAAGATTCCTTTAATTGTTGTACTAGACAATGTAACCAACAGCTACAACATAGGTGCATTTATTCGTTTGGCAGATGCTTTTGCAATTGAAAAAGTCATTGTTTGTGGTACTGGGGCTTTGAGTATTTCAGATAAAAAAATGAAAAAAGCCTCAAGAAATGAAGCTAAGTGGGTAACGGTTGAATATAAAGAAAGCACGGTTGACACCTTAAACCAGTTGCTTACTGATAACTATGCTATTTATAGCGTAGAGCTATGTCACGAGTCGGTCGATTATGCAACGATTGCCTATCCTGAAAAAACCGTATTAGTGTTGGGTAACGAGCGAAAAGGCGTAAGTGAAGCTGCATTAGCATTAAGTGATCAGCACATACATATTCCAATGTTTGGCATGGGTAACTCATTAAATGTTTCAACCGCAGGCGCGATTGTATTGGCTGAATGTGCGAACCAAATTAGACATAAGCTTTAATTTATTTTATATAGCTCAAATACGTTAATTATTTTAATTGCCATAATATTATTTATTAATTGCTTTGTTCACTGTTGATAATATATAACATTAATCTAGCTTAATGTTCTGTGCTGCTAGTAAAAAAAGCACAATGCAACCAGTAGAATAACCATCAAGGAATACCCCATGACCTATGGCGCTCGTATTTATACTCTTATTTCTATTTTGTTTTTTTCAGTTTTTATTTCTCATGCTAATGCAGAAAATAAAGCTGTTGCAAAAATTTCTCAAGCAGCAGTTGCGATACCCGATAAATATGCTGCAAAAGTAGCTGAAGACATTCTTCTTGCCGGAGGTAACGCTGTTGACGCGGCTATAGCCACAGGTTTCGCATTAGCCGTTACCTATATTGATGCAGGGAATATTGGCGGCGGTGGCTTTATGCTTATTTATATCGATGGCGAAGCCTTGTTTTTAGATTACCGGGAAACAGCCCCTTTAACCGCGCATCGCGATATGTATTTGAATGACGAAAAAGCCGTTATTCAAAACTTAAGTTTAATTGGTGCTAAAGCGCCTGGCGTGCCAGGAACGGTTGCGGGCTTTTGGGAAGCGCATCAACGCTTTGGTAAATTGCCATGGAGTAAGTTAGTAGAGCCGGCAATTAAATTAGCAGAGCAAGGGTTTATTCCAGCCAAAATACTGGTTGATGATATACAAGGTAATTACCAGCGCTTTAATGGCCTGACTAATTTTCAACAGTATTTTGGACATGTTGAACACGGCAAAGTATTTAAACAACCTGAGCTTGCAGCAACCTTAAAACGCATAGCCAAAAATGGCCGCAAAGAGTTTTATCATGGTGAAACTGCAAAACTGCTAGTTAAACAAATGCAGAAAAGCGGTGGTATTATCAGCGCAGAAGATCTTGCCCAATATAAAGCGGTTTGGCGCGAGCCTTTAAAAGCTAACTGGCGCGACTATCAAATTTTGTCTTCGCCACCGCCAAGCTCTGGTGGTTTTGGTGTTATCCAATTATTAAAAATGAAAGACTATTTAAGCGAAGAATTTGCAGGCGTTGGCCATAACTCTGAACAATATGTGCATTTAGTTGCTGAAATGGAAAAACGCGTATTTGCTGATCGCGCTGAGTACCTTGGCGATCCCGCATTTGTAGATATTGACATGACACACTTAATTAGCGACGAGTATATCAAACGACGTGCTATGGAAGTAAAACCACATGCCATATCGCGTTTAGAGTCGGTTAATCCGGGCCTACAGTCACCCAATACTACGCATTACTCAATTGTTGATGCTGATGGCAATGCGGTTTCAAATACCTATACCATTAACTGGGCATATGGCTCGGGTGTCGTGGTTGAAGGCGCAGGCTTTTTATTAAACAATGAAATGGATGACTTTAGTGTTAAACCAGGTGTCGCTAATATATTCGGCGTAGTCGGTAATACCGCTAATGAAATACAGCCAGGCAAGCGCATGCTTTCTTCAATGTCGCCGACCATTCTTTTACAAAACAACAAACCTGTTATGGTGATTGGCACACCAGGTGGCTCGACCATATTCACCTCAGTATTCCAAGCCGTGGTTAATATACTTGATTTTAAAATGACACCACTTGAAGCTGCTAGCGCTAGTCGTTTTCATCATCAATTACTTCCGCCTGATTTAATCACCCAAAGCCCTTCGCTTCCGCTGCCTCAAAGCACCATTAAGGCGTTAACCAAGCGCGGCTATCGCGTTGAGCCTCACAGCTGGGAATTTGGTGATATACAGGTTATTTATAAAGATGGAGATAATCTTATTCCAGCGTCTGACTCACGCGACAGAGGTGTTTCAAAGGTCATTGATATAAAAAGTGACGTAGTAAGTGATATAAAATAAAGGCAATTAGATTCAGTTAAATTAAATTTTTAGGGTCAGCGTTTTTTAAACAATGTAGTTTAAAAGAATACAGTTTAAAGCATGTAGATGCTGACCCTAATCAACTTCTATTTTGAGCTTGGTTTCTGAGCCATATCTTTTCTTTGGTCTACCCACTGAATTTCCTTATAGTTAAAGCCCTTTTTAAGCGTGGGCTTTACAATTTCAAAATACGGTGACAAGTCAAAATCCCTTGGAATAAAGTGGCTGTAATGTCTTTTCTTTAAACGGTTTTTATTAAATAGTCGGGTTTTTAGTCGTGAAAAGCCTTTTACAGGTATTACTTGTTTTTTTGACTCATGACTATCAGGCACATTTAAAGGCAAAATAGGATAACGAATTGACTGAAAAGCCTGCGCAACTAACGTAGAACAAATAGCTTTAGTTGGATCCCCACTACCAAATTCAAGTAACCTTCGACGAAAACGAAGCGGTACAGGTGGCGTTGGCAATAAGTAACGCATTAAATCAATTATGTTTTTTGTGTCGTATTGCACACCAAGGCGATCAGTAACAAATGCGATTAAGGCTTTATTATCTGCTTCGGTTAGACTAACCGGGCGACAAATACGCATATTAAATCCCGCATATTTATCTAAAGGCACGGTAGTAACACCTTCAACCAAATCAGCTTCTAATAAAGGCTGTAAATCAGGTTTATCGCCAATATAAATGCACACATGAGACCAAGTAGATTGAGTTAAATATTTAATCGCGGTACTAATGCGACTATCACCTTCTATTAATAGTAAGTCACCGGGTAAAAGCGTTGCTTTTAATTGTTCAGTAGTAAGCGTACTAAATGTTGTGTAAGAGTCACGGGGTTTATTCAAAAACGTTGCTAATTTATCACCCAGCATGTTGGCAATGCGTGTAAAAACATTCGTATTTTGGTGTTGATTTTTTACTGACATTGCTAATATTTATTCCTTAATAAGCGTTATATTTTCTCAATATTTATGATTTATATTCATCAGGTATTAATGTAAACAGCATAAACCTAGCACCTTTTGCATGCAACGTTGTAAAGACTTAACACTTAAAGTTTATTTTTAGTCGCTAACGTTGAAAACATAACCATTAGAAGCTATTAGCATGACTAAAATTAAAACTAAGGTTAAAGCTCAGGCTTATGGAATAACAGATAACTATGAGATGGTTAGTTAAAAAACTCTAACTTAAAGGAATATATGAGTTAGTTCGTAAGTTATGCAGCACAACTTACGAACGCTAATGCGGTTTTGCTGCCTTAAACTAACTTATGCTTTACGGTCCAAAGATGAGCCAATTCAACAGCAATAGTCGCTGCTGCTAAGGCGGTTACATCGCTATTATCATAGGCGGGAGCCACTTCAACTACATCCATACCAATAATATTAATACCCGCCAACGCGCGCAATATTTTTAAGGTTTTATCTGTCGTTAAACCACCACAAACCGGCGTGCCTGTACCTGGCGCAAATGCTGGGTCTAGGCAATCAATATCAAACGTAAGATAAACCGGCATATCGCCAACACGACTTTTAATTTGTGCCGCTATTTCATCAACACTCATATCATTGGCTTGCATGGCATTAATTACAGAAAAACCATGGTTTTCCTCTTTATAATTAGTGCGTATACCAACCTGAACAGACTTATCACGGTCTATAAGGTTTTCTTTCGGCGCATGATAAAACATGGTGCCGTGATCATAACGACTACCATTGTTATAGGTGTCGGTATGCGCATCAAAGTGGATCAATGCCATTTTGCCAAATTTTTTCGCATGAGCGCGTAAAATAGGCAAGGTAACAAAGTGATCTCCACCTAAAGATAAAACAGTTTTGCCTGAGTCGAGCAACTGCCCTACAGCCGTTTCAACTTGTGTGCAAAAATGCGCCGCATCACCGGGGGCAAACACCAAGTCGCCTGCATCAATTATTTTGCAATTTTTTAATAAGCTAAAAGGCCATGGGAAACGCTTACCTTCCCAAGCTAAATTCACAGTTGCTTGTCTAATGGCTGTTGGACCCATTCGGGCGCCAGAGCGCCCAGTTGTTGCCATATCAAACGGTAAACCTAATACCACAATATCAGCTGATGACGCTGTTGGGTTTTGATCTAACGGCTGCCGTAAGAAAGTCATCGCATTAGAGTAAATTGAATCATCAACTTGATTGAAAATATTTTTCATTACATTAATCTCTAAAGATCTTCAAGGTAGGTGTAGCCTTTAAGACCATCAACCAATTCTTTGAAAATTTCATCACCTTCACTTTTCGATAATCTAGCGTCGATAAGTTCAGCATAAGTTCGTTGAAATAATTTCGCGTCTAAGTGCACGTAATTCAACATATCTTCAACGGTATCGCCTTCATTAATTTCTGTAATTTCAGCTTCACCATCATCATTTAAAAACACTACTGCACTGTGAGTATCGCCAAACAAGTTATGCATATCGCCTAAAATTTCTTGGTAAGCGCCGACTAAGAAAAACCCTAATAAGTATGGCTCGTCTTCTGTCCATGCTGGTACAGGTAAAGTGCTTTCTATACCTTGTCCATCAACATATTGGTCAATAACACCGTCAGAATCACAGGTAATGTCTAATAACACAGCTCTTTTTTCATGTGATTTTTCTAAGTTATTTAACGGTAACACCGGAAAAACCTGATCTATACCCCATGAATCAGGTAAAGATTGAAACAATGAAAAATTCACGAAAAATTTATCGGCTAGCTTTTCAGCTAAATCATCAATTATTGGTCGATGAAAGCGGTTTTTACTGTCCATTAATAAATTTAATTCATAACAAATACGCAAGTTAACTTGCTCAGACCAAGCGCGTTGCGTTAAATCTAATAACCCCATAGAGAATTGACTATGTACTTCAGCCAAATCACTTTGTGTATCATGATAAATTTCGATCAAGGCACGGTCGTCTTGATTTTCTTTTAACTGCTCTAATGAACGCCACATATTGTTTAGCAGCACAGATTCATCATCTAAAGGCGCAGCTATGTTCTCTGGCTCATAAGATTCAGCGCCAATAACATTCGATATTAATACCGCATGATGAGCTGTAAGTGCTCTGCCCGACTCTGAAATAATCATCGGCATAGGTTGTTCGTAACTCTTACAAATATCACCAATTGTATTAACAATATTATTTGCGTACTCAGCAAGACTGTAATTCATAGAGTTATGTGATTGACTGCGTGTTCCGTCATAATCAATCGCTAATCCGCCACCAACATCCATGCATAAAATGCCAGCACCTAGGCGTCTAAGCTCACAGTAAAAACGTGCGGCTTCACTTACCCCTAATCTTACATCTCTTATATTGGCTATTTGTGAGCCTAAGTGGAAATGCACTAGCTTTAAAGTATCAAGCATGTCTTCTTGCTTAAGTGTATTTACAACACTCAACACTTGTGAGGCTGACAAACCAAATTTAGATTTTTCACCCCCGCTAGCTTGCCACTTACCTTTACCTTGAGAAGCCAAACGTACACGAATGCCTAAACGCGGCTCTACGTTTAATTTTTTCGCTTCAGATAAAATCATCGCCAATTCAGACATTTTTTCTAATACGATATGTACTTTATGGCCAAGCTTCTCGCCGATTAACGCTAAACGAACATATTCACGATCTTTGTAGCCGTTACAAACAATAACCGATGAAGCTTTTTGCGCCATAGCTAACACAGCCAATAACTCAGCTTTACTGCCGGCTTCAAGCCCAAGTTGGGTGTATTCTTTGTTATGTTGGCTAGCTAAAATTTCATCAACAACTTCACGCTGCTGATTTACCTTAATAGGGTAAACCAATAAATATTTTTGTTGATAATCATAAGCCTCAATCGCTTGATTAAAGGCTTCACATAAACTGTGAATACGGTGATGAATTATTTGCGGAAAGCGCACTAAAGCAGGCAATGTTAAGCCTTTATCTTCAATCATTTTTGCAATAGTCGTTAAATCTACCGTGTGGTTTTGATTTTCGAACTTAGGCGCAACATATACGTTACCGCTATCGTTGATCCCGAAATAGCCCTGACTCCAATGACGTACGTTGTAGTTTGCACGCGCTTGATCAAGATTATCTTTATTCATTAGTTTCCCTTTAGCCTTTTTATTTAAAAATACAGAGGCAGATTATCATTAGTGATTGGCGCGAATTAGAAATTAAGCATGATGTAAAGTCCAACAAAAAAAATAATAATAAATGACAATTATTATTGATTAATCAATCTCTGTTGAGCATTGACGAGAAGCGACAGATAAAATGAATAACAACGTAGACGCTAAGTTTTACTCAAGATAAACCGTAGTGGCTAACTTATTATGTTCAGCTTAACCCTTAGCTTTGTCCTCGCTAAACTTAACTTTTATTAAGTAACCTGAACCCTGGATAAGCAGCACTTGCTTAATGCTTACTTTTAACCCATTAATCCATTAACCCATTAACCCATTAACTCATTAACTCATTAACCCATTAACCCATTAACCAGAGTTCAGGTTAAGTAAGCTTTTACGTTTTATTAAGATAATAACTGTTAAGATATAAATATTTTCGCTTATCTCATATCAATAAAAGGTACTAACGTGAATAAAGTTTTTCTGCTGATAATAACCACATTTTTAATAATATTAAGCCCATCATCACTCCTAGCCGCGCCCAGTAAAGGCCAATATATTCAACCGAATAATTTGTCCCCTAAAGTACGTATAGAAACCACAATGGGCAATGTGATTATTGAACTAGATCGCTACAGAGCGAAGATTACCGTAGATAACTTTTTAGGCTACATATCGCGAGGACAATACGATAAAACCATGATCCATCGCGTAGAAGAAGGCTATCTTATTCAAGGTGGAGGCTTTATGACAAACTACACCGATGTTGAACCAGACACGCCTATTTTTAACGAGTCAGGTAACGGCTTAAAAAACGCAGAAGGTACTATCGCCATGGCTAAGCAGCTAAACGATGCCCATTCGGCGACGAATCAATTTTTTATTAATCTGAACGACAATACAAATTTAGACCCAGGTAGTTCATGGGGTTATGCTGTATTTGGTCAAGTTGTTGAAGGCTATGATGTACTAGAAGCGATGGCACAAGTAGAAGTAGGTTACAGTGAAGAACTAGGCTACACCACAGTTCCTAAAAAAATGATAACCATTATTAGAGTCGTTATTTTAGATGAAGAAGAATAAGTACTATTGATTTAATTCTAACTCATTATATAAAAAATGGGGATATCAAATGATATCCCCATTAACTATCAGCTTAACGTTTAGTTTAGCTTTGCGCTTAGTTATATAAAGTATTAAGCGTCTTTATGAAGATGAACATCCATTTGTGGGAAAGGAATATTCAAGCCTTCGTTACCAAAAGTTTTGTATACTTTCTCGTTCATTTCAAAGAAAACAGCCCAGTAATCTGGAGCATTAACCCAAGCACGTACCGTAAAGTTAACTGAGCTATCAGCTAGTGCTGAAACAGCGATAAATACTGCTGGATCTTTTAATATACGGTCGTCTGCATCACATAAACGTTGAATCACTTCACGCGCTTTATCTAAGTCATCACCGTAAGCCACACCAATAGTCCAATCAACACGACGTTTTGGCTCTGTTGAGTAGTTAGTCATTGAAGATGTAGACAAACCACCGTTAGGAATAATAATAGTTTTATTATCAGGGGTTTTTAAAATGGTGTTGAATATTTGAATTTGAGAAACACTACCAACATAACCTTGTGCGTCGATTACATCACCAACTTTGAAAGGTTTGAAGATTAAGATCATCACACCGCCAGCAAAGTTTTGTAGTGTGCCCGACATAGCTAAACCTACAGCTAAGCCAGCAGCACCAAGAATTGCAATGAACGAGGTCATTTCAATACCAAGCATGCCCAGTACCGTTATAACAAGCATTACCTTTAGTAAGCCATTAACAATGCCGGTTAAAAATGGCATTAATGATGGATCAGTACCTGCTTTAGTTAGCGCACTTTTAAACACACTACCAATAATTTTGATTATCCAACCACCGACGATCCATACCAGAATGGCACCAATCAATTTCGGGCCATAAAGTAAGCCCATCTCCGTAATTTTTTCTAGCATTTCATCTGTATTCATAATTTTTCCCTGGATTATTTATAACGTAAACAAAAAACTAAATGCTTTATCTACAAATTAAATTTAACTTTTTCTTATATGTTACTGTGAAAACTGAACTTGTTAAATTACCACAAATTAAAAGTAACAAAATGTAATATAGAATAAATTGACTTACTTTTCTCCTATATTTTACGTTGAAATAAGATTTATATGCTATTTAAGTATGAAAACTTATTAACAGTATATAAATCAACCAAAAAATGAGTTCTCAGCGGGCGATTTTGTTTATAAATCAAAACAAAAAATTGAACATGTGTGGCAGCGAAATCTAAGTTGTTCAAGCCGAAATTAACTAGAAATGCATCCTAAATAGTTCCATCTTTATGATAAGTGTCATTTCAAGGTTTTCAAAGGTCTATTATGAAGCTGTGTTTTTTTCTTATACTTACAATTACACTAATAACAGCATGTGTGCCTATTCCCCGTTCATATCACAAACCCTTTTATGATGGTGGTACATTAGTTGGCAGTAATTGTAGTGCAGGGCAAAAAGAAAAAATTGAAATTGAACTGTCTTATGACACCCTTTTAACAATACAAGCTATTAGCTCAAATTCAGAAAATTATATAGGACAAATTTATGTATTTTCGACGGTTCAAGCTCCAGGAGGGATCTCGCTTCAACTTGCCAGTGACAATATAATTATCAAAGATATTGAGTCAAATAATTCATGGTCATTAAAACTAAATGATATTCAAGTAGCTATAGATGGTGAATATCAGAGTCTGCCACCATTAACAAAAGTTCACGGGCAAACAAATTTCTACGAAGTTTTAGGTGGCAGAAAACGTTTCTTTAATTCTGGTTTTTCTTTTAGTATATCGAGTAATGAAATACCTAGTTTCCTTGAGCACTTTAGCATAAAGCTTCCCGCTATTTTTGTTAATGGGAAGGAGATAAAGTTATCGCCAATTGAGTTCATATATACTGAAGATATTGGAATTGCACCATTAAATTGTTGAAATAACAACACGTACATAAGTAACACTGAGCAAGCGAATTAATCATTCGCTATGAAAAACATTCACCGCTTTGGTTATTCTCAAGCTCGCTAAAGTTTCTGCTTCGTCAGGCGAAAACTTCTGAATTTGAGCAAAAAGAAGTTCCAAAGTAGCCATAGCATCATCAAGTGCATTATGAGCTGGTACAGCAGGCAAACCATATCTTGCACGGCATACCGGCAATACCACTGAGTTAGGTGGTGGCGGGCGTAAATGTCGAGTTAATTGGTACAAACCAAATGTTAACGTGTCTAATGTTACGATAGTAGGTAACGGTATACCTAGTTCGCGAAAAACTCTTTGTAAAATGTTCATATCAAGATTGGTACAATGAAATACCCAAATATGGCTTTGTGCATAGCCCATAAGCTTTTCTAAAACTTCACGTACCGGTTCGCCCTGCGCAATATCATCAGCCGTTAAGCCATGAATAACAGGGCTTTGATGCAAAGGAGCTCTGGTAGACACAAGCTGATAAAAACAGCTTTGTAGTTTTATTTGATTCCCTTTGCCTTCAACCCAGCCAATAGATAAAATTTTAGCATCGGCTAAATTCATCGATGTCAGCTCTAGATCGATACTCAAAAAAGGTATTTCCGATAAACGCTTATCTCGCCACTGCGGAGGTATTGAATGTTGAGGCCGTAACCAGCGATTAAATTTTTGCCACATAAACGCGCTACCTTTGATCATTTATGCACTGCCACCAGCAAACTTAAATAATGCAGCTTGTTGTGTTCGGCGAATAACGCGGAATGCTTCTTTAAGTTGATATTTTTCTATCGACGACAAATCACTCATTGATAAATAATTGTCTTTAGCATTATTTTGAGTTTGATGACGCCAGCGCAATCGATTAAGTAAAAGCCATACGTCACGCAAGTTTTTTACATTTTGGCTTGAAAGTTCAGGTTGGTTCATTAAGCTTTCAAGGCGTAAAGGAATTGCAGGCATCGTTAGTCCATTAGCTAATGAATAAACCCTCACCAAATCATTAATTATGGCAACACCACTGTGCTTTAAATCAATACAATCTTTTTTAGGCAAGCCTTTCTTGTAGCTAAACTTTTGAAATACCGATAATGGCACCATTGATTTACAAGCATGCCTGGTTAATGCAGCCAGAAAGCGAGTTTGTTTAAATAACGGGGCACGCGCCTGATGTAACTGAGTAAGTAAATGAATATTACCCGCAACACCTCGTACATCGAGGAATATATTACAGTTTAGAATAGCTTCTGGTGTTGGCGATTGTACCCAATTTTCAGCTTCTTTTATTGCTTGGTTTACTGACAATCGTAACAAGGGGTTGCTCGCCATAATATTGCCTGTACACAATCTAATACCGCATTTATCTAGCCCTCTACATACATATTCAGCTAAATCGGCAAAGTATTGAGCTGCTTGTTCGTCAGGCTCAGTAGCTAGTAGTAAACCGTTATCTTGATCCGACCCCATAGTTTGGTCTTCTCTTGCTTGCGAGCCATAAACTAGCCAGCAATAATCCATTGGCGCAGCACCATGCTCTTTCACAAAGAAGGTGATTAATTTTCGGGTCATAATATCAGTAGCTTGAGAAAGTACTTTACCTGCTATATCAAAATCCCCTAAACGCTTTGCGTGTTTAGAAAAGTATTGAGGTAACTGCCACGATAACCGAGACAACTCGTGCATAGAGGTTGCTTTTGATAACGCTTTTACCAGTAACAACACATTACTGCGTTGATGTCGGATCATATCGGTGGCCGTTAAAATTCCTAAAGGCATTTCACTGTCTTTGTCTATAATCGGCAAATGGTTGACGTTATGCTCTGTCATCATGCATAAGGCATCAAACAAGGTACGTTGATGTGTTATTTTTGCAGGTTCAGTGGTCATAATGCTACTTAAGGGCTGCTGTACATCAACTTGCTCAGCCACCACCCTGTTACGTATATCTCGGTCAGTAATAATGCCGGCCAAACGCTGATTATCGGTTATCACCAAAGACGAAACACAATGTTTTGCCATTAACCGAACGCCCGTTAAAATACTGCTATTTAAATCGGCACTGATCATCTCTTGAGCTAAAGCTTCATGAACCGGTTTATACATCCATATAGATGTTGAATCATCAAGCTGCTCACTATGAATTTTTTCTGCGCTATAATTTCGAAAAAAACTACCAATGCCCGGTTGAACCGATACACACCACTCAAAAGTTTGAGCCGGAATACAATAAACTAAGCCTGGGCTGTCTACTGTCATCGTGATTAAATGATCTTCTTTATGTAGCACATTGCCACAGCCAAAATAATCTTCTTCGCTTAAATGTCTGGTCTTTTCAGGAGAGTCTTTCACTGAAAATTGGCCACTATTTATTAAAAATAGCGAACCACGTTGCTGTTCGAGTATTTGTTCAGCATCACCTTTGCTGATGTAACAAACGGTAATTGTTGAAGCCAAATGGTTTAATTGATCTTCTGTAAGTAAATCAAAAGGAGCTGATGAGCCTAAAAACTCTAGTGTTTGCTGGGGAATATGAATCACGAACTCTCTCTTTTAATAGTAAAATGTAGTAACAAATACGATAAACAAAACACCAATGAAACCTAATTGTTCATCATTATAATACTAGATTACCTACGCGACATTTGATAAAAAATGTAATTGATTCAAGCTTACATTAATTTAACAGCAAGCCCATTACTCCTGTTCAGTAATATCTACATGTATGTTTTTTAAAATACTGTTAATTCGCGAATTATTAATTGTGAGAATATGTAACCTGAACTCTGGATAAGCAGCACTTGCTCAATGTTCCCTTTTAATCCTTTTTCTGCGTTAAAACGTCGATAAATAGCCCGCTATTCATAAACGTTTTGCCTTGGAAATGGCATAAAATGAAGCATTGATGATATCTATTTGTGATGTTCACCTGGCTATAGCATTTACTTTATTACCTAAGCTTTTGGTTCACTTGAGTTTCAAGCACTCATTATCCAGAGTTCAGGTTATGTAAATTTTATTATTTGGCTTTATTCAATAACGGTTATATATGCTAGAATCTAGCCATATTATTATTTAAAAATTATTAGGCGTATTTCATGTCTGAACATCCAATTTTCGAAATTTGTGTTGAACCAATAGAGCTTTGTAAGTTACTTAAAATTGCCGATATGGTTGGCGGTGGCGGCGAAGCTAAAGCCGAGATCACTGAAGGTAATGTTAAAGTAAATAACGAAGTAACAGTGCAAAAGCGTAAAAAAATTCGCCATGGCGATATTGTTGAACTTAACGCTAGAGTGATTAAAATCGCTTTAAACCCTGATCAAAAGTCAGCTGAGTTCATTAACACCGTTATTTCGGCGAATAAAAATGCCAAAAAGAAGAAAAAAGCCAAAAGTAAATCGCCAGTAAACTCATCTGAATCGGCAAAAAAACCATCAGGCGAACTTACAAAAAGAAAACCTACTTCCGTTTAATAACCCATTAATACTTAAAGGTAATTTACGTTTTATTTCGCCTTTACATTGGGTAATAATGTTTTTTTGTAAATTTCAAAAATGCAAGCGCTTACAATAACGAAAACCGAAAAACCAAGCCAAACAGGCTTTTCGGTTTTTATTCATCATAACTACTCGAAAAATTGCTTAAAGCATTAATTACTGAACTGTATTTTTACTTTACTTAGCTGATTTAGAATAAAAATTTAATCAGGTAAAGCACAATAACTTTTGAAGTAACCCTCAGTTATTCAATTAACCTGTTTGACCGAAAATTTACCCTCGTATTTAATTTATTATGATGTAATACCAATTGGTATAAATGTTTAAACGTGTGCATCGAGTTTATAGCTACAGCGAAATTAACGTGAAATATTTAAGAGATAAACTTAAGATTAAACTATTACTGTTTAGACAACTGTCACTTTTTTAGACAGTTTTCATACTGTATAACATATACTTATAAAACGAGTGTTCATCAAAACAAGCCGTTTTACGACATTAAGCGAGGAATAATATGCTAGAAATGGCAGTAATTTATTTAGCCGCTGCAATAATTGCAGTACCAATAGCAAAGCGTTTAGGTTTGGGCTCTGTACTGGGGTACTTAATTGCCGGTATTGTTATTGGGCCTTTTGCGTTAGGACTGGTTGGCGACCAAACAGATGTGATGCATTTTGCTGAGTTTGGTGTGGTTATGATGCTATTTTTAGTTGGATTAGAATTACACCCTGCTAGATTATGGAAGCTAAGAAAATCAATACTTGGTTTAGGTGGTTTACAAGTTTTAGTCACTAGCGCGCTATTATTTATAGTGTGCTACTCATTACTTGGCTTGCGATGGGAAACTGCCTTAGCCATTGGCTTAATGCTCGCGCTATCCTCAACCGCAATTGTAATACAAACCTTAACGGAAAAAGGCTGGATAAAACAAGAAGCAGGACAAAACGCCTTTTCTGTTTTGTTATTTCAAGACATTGCCATTATTCCCATTTTAGCCCTGCTACCACTACTAGCATTTTCAGACATCGCCAACACTGCATCGACCCACAGTAGCCTAATTGAACACTACCCTGCATACGGACAAGTGCTAATTGCTTTATTGGTTATTGCCGCAATAATATTGGCGGGTAAATACATTTCAGCACCGTTATTTCGCTATATTGCAGAAACCCGATTACGCGAATTGTTCACACTGTTTGCACTATTCTTAGTGATTGTTATCTCGGTGATTATGAAAAACATAGGTTTATCCCCTGCTTTAGGTACATTTTTAGCAGGCGTTGTTTTGGCTGAAAATGAATTTAGACATGAATTAGAAGCAGATATCGAACCTTTTAAAGGCCTGCTACTTGGGTTATTTTTTATCACCGTTGGTGCATCAATCGACTTTCCATTATTGATGACAGAATTTAGCCTAGTCGTGCTATTAGTATGCGGTCTTATTATTATTAAAGCCGTTGTTTTATATGTTTTAGCCATAGCATTTAACATTAAAAGCAAGCAAAAATTCTTATTTACTTTAGCACTAGCACAAGGGGGTGAATTTGCTTTTGTGCTATTGTCAGTAACAACTTCGTTAAATATTCTTACGCCTGATCAAACCAAAATCACCACGTTAGTTGTTGCTATTTCTATGCTAATGGCTCCGCTATTACTCATGTTCTACGATCAAGTGATCAACCGTGAAACCACCTCACAACCAAACTTTGATAGCCTAAACGAAATTGAAGCAACTAAAAATGTAATTATTGCTGGTTACGGTCGCTTTGGACAAATAATTGGCCGCTTACTTACCGCACAGGGTTATCACTTATCAATACTTGACCATAGCTCTGGCCAAATAGAGTTATTAAGACGATTTGGCAATAAGGTTTTCTACGGCGATGCTGCTCGCAAAGATCTTTTAGATGCTTCAGGAGCCAATGACGCCCAATTACTGGTTATTGCTATCGACGATGCTGACAAAATACTTGAAATAGCCTCGCTGGCCCAAAAGCACTATCCGCATTTAAAAATAGCTGCTCGTGCAATTGACCGCCGCCATGCTTATCAATTAATGAAATTAGGTATTAATACATTTAAACGAGAAACATTCGACTCTGCACTAAACCTAGGTGTTGACGCACTTACTTTACTCGGAAACGATGAAGAAATTTCTATACGCGCAGGAAAACTATTTGCTGTACATGATAATGACTCTCTACTTGAGTTAGCTGAATTATGGGGCGACGACCATAGTTATGGTATTGCCTCGAAACAGCGCACCGAAGATTTAAAACAAGTGCTGCACAATGATAAAAAAGAACAAGAGAAATTAAATGCCTGCAAAAATGGTGATGGCGAAGCGTGTAAAGAAATTCAAGAAAGCGGATTACACTAAAGGTTAATTTACCCAGTATATTGAATTGCCTAATTAACGATAACGCTGATTGCTTGATGTGTTTACATAAAATCAACTCTGTTTAAATTAATTATAAAAAGCGCATTGATACTAGAAAGTTGATGCAGTTTGCTTGATAAAAGCACTTTAAAACATAGTTTTTATTAGCTGTATTTTATTGTGCTTTCAAGGTTGCTCGCGTTATTTTTTTCAATCAAAAAATATTAATGGCTCTAAAGCCTTGGGCTTTTCAAACTTAACCATGAACGATAAAGACACAACATAAGTGGTAATTAATTTTCTGTTGGCCACTCTGTTTCTGTCAGTATTTTTTTCGCGATTAATTGCATTCTAAGTCCGCTAATAGTTTCTTTTAACTCGTCACGAATAAGCCTTATAGCGGGTGAGATCAGCTGTCGGCTTGGCAGCACTAACCACATTTCAGTTAGTGGCACTTTGTAATCTGGCATTAATCGTTTAAGCCTGCCAGAGAGTAAGTCTTGTGCAACATCAATAGCCGATTTTTTAGCCAGGCCTTCACCATCAATACACCATCGCCTAACAATATCACCGTCGTTTACGGCTCGGTCACTATTCATTTTTATCTTATATTTTTTATTATCGTTAATTAACTCCCAACCGTCGTGAACCACTTCGTATAATTTATAAAGCAATGCATTGTGTTGAGGCAGATCATCTGGGGTCAACGGTTCACCATGCTTGGCAATATACTCTGGCGCAGCACATAATACATGAGGAATATTGCAAATTTTAAAACCGTATAAATTCAGATCTTTTGCTGCATCTTTAGTAATTGCACGCAAAGCAACATCAACCCCATCTCGATAAAAGTCGACTCGGCTATCACTAGCATGTAGACGCAAGGTAACTTCACTATAATTATTCATCACATTGTTAAGTAAAACGCGCATTAAATTACGACCCATTTCAGACGACACAGCTATACGAACTTCACCACTGATTGATTTCTGTTCCTCATGAATTAATACTTGTCCCTGCTGTAATAAATTTAAGGCTTGTTGGCAAAGCGGCAAATAGCGTTCACCTTCAGGGGTCAGGCGTAATTGCCTTGTCGTTCGAACAAATATTTGTGCACCTAAGGTACTTTCAATACGTTTTAAAGCCACACTTGTAGCTGAAGAGCTCATATCTAACTTATGCGCTGCTGCTGTAATAGATCTAAGCTCAGCAATGGTGAGCAATACCTGTAAATCAGTAATTTTCATTTGAACCTCGAAGATCTGCGTAAGAAATGTCAGACCTGTTAACAAGTCATTATCCACGTATTCGCGAAAGTGTATTAAAGATTACCCTATTTATCGAATTAATTTTATCTTTTAAAATTACCACATACTCATTCAACAGAGCCTATAAAAATGACACGTTTATTCACTATACCAAGTATTGCCTTATTAACCGTGCTACTAGCACCTAGCAGTTTTGCCGATACAGCCTTAAAAAACACCTCGTCTTCAAAAGTTGTAGCAGCAAGTAATATTACCTGGGGCTATTTAAACCCGCTTCGTGGCGATAAGAGCCCAGGCGCTGCTGATTTATGGGGCGATCGCACCAAAGATACAGCAACAGGTATGTTAGTGCGCTTTAAAAAAGGCTTTGAATCTCCGCCTCATATTCACAACATTACTTACCGTGGCATTGTGATTGAAGGTCAAATGCATAATGATGATCCTAACGCAGCAAAAATGTGGCTGCCAGCGGGTTCTTTTTGGACCCAGCCTGCAGGTGAAGATCACACTACTGCAGCCAATAACCCGACTAACTTAATTTATCTTGAAATTGACTCAGGGCCATATCTTGTTAAACCTTCAACAGAAGAGTTTGATAACGGCGAGCGACCTTTGAACTTGCACCGCGATAACATGGTATGGCTCAACAGTAGCGAGCTAAATAATATTACCGCTGAAGGCGTAAAATTTACCTATGTATGGGAAAGTAATGCCAAGATGAACGGTTCACTAATCAAATTACCTGCAGGTTTTACAGGTGAAATAACCACTAAGGCAGGCGAGTTTAAAGCCGTTGTTATTGCTGGCGATATTGAGTACAACTCAGTAGATCAAAAAAAATCACAGCACTTAAGCCCTGGTAGCTATGTCGAGTCAAACGGTAGCTTTACTCATAACATTACTAATAAAACAAATGTTGAAGCGACAATTTATATTCGTACAAATAGCCCATACCAAGTTAAGTAAAAAGCTCAACAGCATAAGCTTTGGTTAGATTGTTTTTTAATTTAAAAAAACGCATTCAATTTATACTATAAAAATGACTAAGCATGACATGAGATAATAAATGCATGCTTGGTCATCACATCGTACAGATCTCACATTAAATTACGCTTTTTTACAATCAATCACCTCGTAAAAACAAGTTCAAACAAGCCACATAAACCATTGATTGTTAACAAATAATCACATAGTGATTTTAAATTATTTCTTATTAAGAACCTAGTCATGCTCAAAATATAAAAAACTCATTTTTTCCACTTGAAAAACAATTCTGATCGGCATAACATGCGCACAAATACCAATCGGTACAAAATAAACTAATAATTAAGGCGTAATGATGACAAATTTAATTGAGAATAAAGTTGCACTAGTAACAGGCGCAAATCGCGGCATTGGTAAAGCGATTGTAGATTCACTTATAGCTAACGGTGCGAAAAAAGTTTACTTAGCGGTGCGCAACCCAGCTTCAACTAAAGAAATAGAAGCAAAGTACGAAGATAAAGTGGTTACATTAACCGCAGATGTTGGCGATGCAGAATCAATAGAGCAACTAGCAAATCAAGCTACTGATGTAGAAATACTGGTTAATAATGCTGGTATTATGCACCTAACTTCGCCACTGAGTGAAGATGCTGAAGCATCATTGATGCAACAATTTAATATCAATGTTTTTGGCTTAATGCGTGTAGCCAATGCCTTCGCTGAAACTTTAGAAAACAACAAGGGCACGCTTGTTCAATTGAACTCTATTGCATCAATAAAAACTTTTGGCGATATAGCAACCTATTGCGCTTCTAAAGCAGCTGCATATTCAATTACACAAGGGCTAAAAGAAAAATGGGCTGACAAAGGTATTAGTGTATTAAGTGTACACCCAGGCCCTATTGGCACAGAAATGGGTGATGAGGCTGGCTTTGCCGGTGCGCCGGATGCAACAGTGGTTTCTAACGCGATTATAACAGCATTAAACAATGGCGATTTTCACGCTTTCCCTGATCCAGTCGCGAAACAGCTTGAAACAGCGTACCAAAGCTACTCAGACCAAATTATTACTGGCGAACTTTCTCTTTAACAAACATAAATATCGAATATAGCAATGAATAACAAACATTTACTTAGTCGTAGGTTTACGCAATTATCTGGGTTGATTTTTATTACCCTCTTTTTGGCCGCTTCAGCATATGCAAGCAATACTAGCCAATTAAAGTCATCAAACTCTAGCAACACAGTATCTCAAGCTGTTGCTGTTGATTGGTTGATAGGTGATGACGACATTACCGGTGTGCGCTTAGCTTATAGGCCTTATGTATACACGCTAAGTAATGTACCGTTATTTGATACGCTTGATATTTATTGGGAAGTAAGTGCAAACTTTTGGGAGTATGGTGACAAAAATCACCATACAACCAACTTAGCAGTTGCTCTTTCACCCGTTGTTAGTAAAACCTTTTATCATATTAATGAAAAATACCCACTAAAATGGGAGTTTGGAATTGGCGTATCACTGGTAAACGACACGAGGTTTGCTGGTAAAGATATAGGGTCTCATTACCAATTTGAAGACAGACTTGGCATAGCTGTAGATGTAGGCGAAGACTTACAGCAATCAATCGCTTTACGTTATATGCATTATAGTAATGGCGGTTTAAATAGTCGTAATCCGGGTGTCGATTTTTTAAACCTCTCATACGCATATAAATTTTACTAAAGATATGCGTAAGTTAGATTTTTAATAATACCAGCAGCTAAACTCACCTAAGAAACTTAGCAGTATAAGTTTATTTTATATCTGCTGTTTCGCAGGCTTACGCTATTGTTAAAATTTTGCCACTGGTGTTGCTATGGTCATAATACTTTGGCCTTTTTTTATCGCTGGACCATCAAGGCCATATAATGCAAAACCATCGGAAGGGGCTAAAATTAATTCAAGCGTATTACCAAAATAATCTTTTAACTCTCCTAGCAAGTCGCCTTTTTTAAAGTGTTTTCCGCTCATATCTTTAGGAAACCATAAGCCTGAATGCTCAACAGGCACAGAGCGCGTACCGTCAAAATACTGTGTTTTTTGGCGCTTAGATGTTTTAGCTAGTTTACCTTCATCCAAGTTAGTTATACCTAAAACAACAAGGCTATTATCAAGCCCATTAACCATAGCGTTAACCTGGCGTTTGTCTTTCGAACCATTTTCGCCAATTTCCACTAAAATTGTTGGTATTTTTTCTGCAACTCCTTGTCTATTCAGTGAACGTCTAGTGTCGATTTGTTGCTGTGTATTCATTTTATATCTAACAATATTCGAGAAATTAAAAGCTTCTGCCACTGACAAAGCCAAAGGAAAATTACTCGCTAATGGGCCACCATAAACGCCAACAAATGGTGCTAACCACTCACCACCATCACCGCTATGTAAATCAATTAGAAAGTCTGCTTTTGCGACTACATTTTCAGAAATGGCCCAAGCAATTCGCTCGGTTTGGGTACCCTGCTCTTTGCCTGGAAAGCTACGGTTAAGGTTTTTACGATCGTAAGGATTAACATAAACAGATCGCTCTTCAAAAGCAGAAACATGCGCCACCCTAACGATGATAATACTACCGTTCATTTGGGCGGGTTCAAGCGCAGCAATCCATTTATTTACCGCAATAATAGAAGTGTATTCGTAACCATGTACACCGGCAACAATCGCTAGCACAGGTCCTTTTTTAGCGCCATGCACAACAGTAACCGGAATAAATGTTGCTGGATCTTGAGCGCCTTTGGGTATATCAATACGAAAATTTTCTTTCGTGCCTGGTAAAACAGCAGTATTGAAAAAATTAAATGCCTGACTTGTATTGGCAGAGCCATTTACAGACTCATTCACAGAGCCATTCACATTAGTATAGGCGAAACTTACATTGGTAAATAATACACTTATGATCAGCAATAACGGTTTAACAAAACCCGAATTACCATTTACTTTTTTACAAAACAATTCTCATTCTCACTTTTGTTTAGATTAAGTTTTACTTGATTTATGTTATGTTATAACATTCACCTAAATCAATAAACTTAAATTTACTGGCAGCTTGCTCATAGTTAGCGAAAAGTTTACTGATAATTTTTAGATACTCGCTCAAAAGCAGTAACACCTTCAACAAAATAATAGAGAAGTTAATGCAAAAAGAAATGATTGTAGCGTCATCACTGTGTGTGCGCTTTGCTAAACAAACTGTACTAGATGAAGTAAATTTTAAGGTCGGACAAGGTGAAGTTTTTGCACTTTTAGGCGGCAATGGTGCAGGAAAATCAACAACCTTAAAAACATTTCTAGGTACCATAGCGCCACAATCCGGCACGGCAACGGTTATGGGTATGTCGGTAACAAAAGACATTGACTCCATTCGCCAAAAAGTAGCTTATTTACCTGAGTCAGTGATGTTGTACGGGCATTTAACTGGCGTTGAAAACATAAAATACTTTTTATCACTTGCTGATATCGAAAAGTCAGCGCCTGATATCGAACAAGCCTTAATGCGTGTGGCGCTACAAAAAAGTGCGTGGCATAGACCTATGTCGAACTATTCAAAAGGCATGCGTCAAAAAACCGCAATTGCCTTGGCATTACTACGTGAAGCACCGGTTTTATTTCTTGATGAGCCAACCTCAGGTTTAGATCCAAACGCCATAGACGAGTTTAACCGCCTCATTAAAACGTTAGCCGCTGACGGAGCAACCGTGTTTATGGTTACGCATGACGTATACGGTGCCTGCCAAGTAGCACACCGAATTGGCTTACTCGATAATGGCAAAATTGTTGGTATGTTTGAGCGTAAAGACCAAGCCCATATTGACACCGAAGAAGTACACGCGGCTTTCTCTGCGAGAAGCCAACAATGAGCGTTATTAAACAAGTAACTCGATACGAGTGGCGCTTTTGGCATCGCACTAAGCTTGCCGCCACCATTATTATTATTGGTACGTTATTAACGCTTGTTTCTGCTGTTGTTAATACCCTTGAAATGCAGCATGCAAGTCACGAGCGTGAACATTTACAGCAAAGTGCACAAGCGCAGTTTTTAGAGCAACCAGACCGTCATCCACATCGTATGGTGCATTATGGTCATTATGTTTTTCGTACACCTTCAGCGCTCAGTATTATTGAACCTGGCGTAGATGCATTTACCGGCACGTCAATCTTTCTTGAAGGCCATAAGCAAAATACTGCGATGTTTTCTGATCAGCGCCAAGCGTCAGGCATGACCCGGTTTAGTAGCTTAACGCCTAGCTTTTTACTACAAGTCCTTGTGCCGCTATTTATTATTTTAATTGGCTACGCGAGCGTAACGCGAGAAAAAGAGGCCGGCACTCTTAATATCATGATCACCCAAGGGATTAATGTTTGGCACTTATTGTTAGGTAAATACTTTGCTTTAGTCAGTAGCGGCTTATTAATGCTTCTACCGCTTATTGTTGCAGCTATTTGGGCGAGCATAAAGGGTGAATCTGCATTGATCACTAGCAGTTTTGTGGCTGGATATATTCTGTATATTTTAGTATGGAGCGGCATTGTATTAGCGGTTTCAGCAATAAACAAAAAGAACAGTGCTAGCTTTGCCATATTAGTCAGTTTATGGATTGTATTATGTATTTTACTTCCTCGTATTGGCAGCTCTAGCGCTGCAGCTATTGCCCCTTCACCCAGTAAACTAGAAGCAGATTTTGCCGTAAAAGAAGAACTGCGTAAGCTTGGCGACGGACACGATGCTGCTGATCCTGCATTTGAACAGCTGAAGAAAAACCTATTAACAAAATATAATGTCGATAAAGTTGAAGACTTGCCGATTAACTTTCGTGGTACTGTCGCTCAATACTCAGAGAGGAAACTCACTGAAATACTGAACCAATTTGCAGAAAAACGCATGCAAGAAGAGCTTGAACAAGCCCATATTGCTCGACAATTTGGTTGGGTAACACCAACAACGGCTATTCGTTCTTTCTCAATGCTAGTTGCCGGTACAAGCCTTGAAACTCACCATAGATTTTTGCGTGAAGCTGAGAAACTACGCTTCGACTTTGTGCAATCACTTAACAAAGTACATCAAGACAACCTCAGTTATGAAGCAGACGCTAATCGCAACAAAAATGCTGATGCAACCAAGGCAGCGCGCGTTGATGCGGCTAATTGGCAAGTATTGTCTGAGTTTTCATTTAAGCCTGATACTGCACAAACAAGACTGTTTCGAAGCGCTATTTACGCGGTTCAATTATTTTTTTGGTTCGGTTTGATTGTGCTTTTATTAAGGTTTGCCGTTAGGAGAATAAGCTAATGTCAGCATTTGCAAATATTAGCAGAGAAGCTCGTTTTCTCGTTAAACAGCGCTACTTTTTGGCGCTATTAAGTATCGTATTGTTATTATCCGTATTTTCAGTGTGGTCAGGTATTAGTGAAACCAAGACACAATTAAGCACCATTGAAAGACTGCAAGAAAAAGATGACGTCGACAGAGCAAATGTACTGGCGAAACAATCAGATTACGGTAGCGCAGCTTATTACACTTTTCATTTAACACATTCAGCTCCTTCAGCAATGGCTTTCGCTGCTATGGGGCAACGCGATATTTATCCATGGAAACATCGTATTCGCATGTTGGCTTTGGAAGGACAAATATATGAAACCGATTCCGACAATCCAGAATTGTCGTTTTTAGGACGCTTTGACTTTGCCTTTCTGAGCAGTGTGTTATTGCCATTGTTTGTTATTTTGCTGCTACATGATCTTCGCTCTGCAGAGCGTGAAGCTGGTCGTTATGACTTACTCATTGCCACCGCCAGCAAACAACAGCGCCTTTGGCTTTCACGAGCCAGCGTGTTATGCACCGCCTTAGCCATTGCCTTGCTCTTGCCCTTTGTTATCGGCGCATTAATTATGCAAGCCCCGCTTGTGTCTACCCTACAGGTTATTGCGGTTGTACTCGGCCATATTTTATTTTGGATGCTGCTAACGCTTTGGTTTACATCAAGCAAAGTAACCGCCAAACAAAGCTCAGCACAAATTGCCTCGGTTTTACTGGCTGTTTGGCTTGGCGTAACCGTATTGGTGCCGGTTGCAAGCGATATTGCTATTGACGAAATGGTACAAAGCCCTAATGGTGGTGAAATTGTATTAACTCAACGTGAGGCGGTTAACGATGCTTGGGACCTGCCATTTGCTGAAACTTGGGAACCCTTTATAGCGACACATCCACAATGGAAAAACTACACTGAAATGAATTCACAATTTGAATGGAAGTGGTATTACGCTTTTCAACAGGTTGGTGATCAAAAAGCGGCAGCGATTTCAACCGCATATCGCGAGGCAACTTTAGAGAAAAATACTTTAGCGGGCCGCTTTGCC
This sequence comes from Colwellia sp. NW0002-52-1, assembly GCF_057550865.1. NCBI lineage: Bacteria > Pseudomonadati > Pseudomonadota > Gammaproteobacteria > Alteromonadales > Colwelliaceae > Colwellia > Colwellia sp. NW0002-52-1. Next base: position 214,408 of record NZ_BAAJLU010000005.1, read on the forward strand.
TTTCTTTCTCCGCCGATGTTAGCCCAAAAACTTTTATCGTCAATCGCAGAAACAGACACGCTTGCTGCGATGAAATACGAGCAAGAAGTGCGAGATTATCATCAGGCCTTACGCCAATTTTATTATCCGCTGTTGTTTGGTGACGCTAAACGAACGGAAACGCAAAGTAATAAAACAATCAACAATAAAACAAAAGGTAATAAAGCAGCGTTTGATCTTAAAGCCCTGTCGAAATTACCGAAATTTACAACTTTTAAAAATACTATAGATAGTTCTAAGGAAAATATTTAGCATGAAACGTTCTGCTTACAAAAACCGACTAAAGCCATTAAGTCTTATTATATCGACCGCTCTAGCATTACCAGCTGTAACTCACGCTGCTGACACAGCGCCAACAGCTAAAGATGACGTTGAAGTAATCGAAGTAAAGTCATTACGCCAAGCATATCGCGGTAATGTTCAAGAAAAAGATCTTCCTCAGGCTATCGCAACGATATCGTTTGAAACATTAGAGTTAACCGGTATTACCGACCTACAAGACTCGTTAGAGTTAGTCAGTGGTGTTACCCGACAAAACGATTTTGGCGGCCTTTGGGATATGTTTGCTATTCGCGGCTTTGCAGGTGATGAAAACCTACCTTCTGCTTATTTAATTAATGGCTTTAGCGCAGGGCGTGGCTTCAGTGGCAACCGTGATATGTCAAACGTTGAGCGTATGGAGGTGCTTAAAGGTCCAAGTTCAGCATTGTATGGCCGTGGCGAACCCGGTGGTACCGTTAACATTACCACTAAAAAACCACAATTTACTGAAGAAGGTTATTTTAAACTCACCGGTGGCAGTTTTAATACCTATCGTGCAGAAGCTGATTATACCAATGCCTTATCAGACGACTTAGCATTTCGTATTAATGGTGCCTATGAAGACGCAGAAAGCTATCGTGACACGGTTGAGAAGAAGAAAACCATTCTTACCCCATCATTTTTATACAAACTTAATGATGACACGCTTATCAGTTATGAGCTTGAATACTTAGATCAAGAAGCTGATATGGATCGTGGTGTGGTTTTTGTTGAAGGTAAAAAGTTCTCTGATTCAAATTTTTATGGCGAACCAGCAGATGGCCCTGTTGAAATAGAAGCTATTGGGCATCAGCTACAACTTCAGCACGAGCTTTCAAACGACTGGTTGTTAACCGCAGGCCTAAGCTATCGCACATCTTCTTTTGAAGGTAGTGTGTCAGAGCCGCGTTGGTACGATGCTCAAAACGATAGCGTTGTGCGCCAACGTCGTTACCGTGAATTCGATGCTGAAGATTTATCAGCACGTTTCGAGTTCAGTGGTTCAACCAAGTTATTTGGTTTACAACATAACCTACTTATTGGCGGCGACGCTTATCAATATGAATTAGACCGTCTTATTTTACGTTATCGCCATAGTGGTGCTGAAGGTGACGGCGCTGACGCTTTCGCGATTGATTACGATAACCCGGTTTATCGTAATAATTTACCTGAAATGGGGCCTAATACCTCAGATTTAGAAGAGCAAAGTGGTCAAGGAATATATTTTCAAGATCAAATCGACTTATCTGATAACTTAAAAGCTATGTTTGGTATGCGCTACGACAGCTTTGATCAAGACATTACGTACCGTTTAGACAACGACCGTAAAACCAGTACCTCTAAGTCATACTTTAATCCCCGCTTTGGTTTGGTTTATGCCCTATCTGATGAAGCTCGTATTTACACCAGTTACTCAGAAGGTGCGCGCCCGAATTCAGGCACAAACGCCAGTGGCAACGGTCATGATCCAGAAGAAAGTAAATCTTATGAAATAGGCTTAAAGTGGGATCTTGGTGAGCATGGTTTTAAAGGTACAGCGGCAATATTTAGCACAGAAAAAACGAACATACTTGCCAGTAGCCCGAACGGTGACGGTACAACTGAAGCATTAGGTGAAGCAGAAAGTTCAGGTATTGAATTTGATATTTCTTATACATTGGCAGACGATACTATATTGTCAATGTCGTACGCGTATATCGATGCTAAAAACGCTAAAGAAATAAAACTGTGGGATTATTATGTTATTGAAGATGGAGCACGTTTAGGTAATGTACCTGAGCACAGCGGTAGCTTAATGCTACGCCAGTTTACTGAGTTTGCAGGTTATGAAGGTAGTGCAGGTTTTGTTGTGCAATATGTTGGCACTCAACTTGGAGATTTCTTAGAGCAAGACTTTGAATTACCAAACTACACCTTAGTTAACCTATTTGCCAACGTAGCCTTAACCGAGAAGCTAGCGTTAAACGTTAATATCGACAACTTACTCGACGAAGAATACTACGCTAACTCTTATTTTGAAGCTTGGACTATGCCTGGTGCACCACGCTCAATTAAAGCAAGCGTGAAATACTCGTTTTAATCGTTAATTCATTAAGCAGGCAATAATTTGTGTGCGCAATGAATACTGGACTTGATTCAGACATAATTCACCAATAGTGGCAGTAGTTAATATAACGCGGCCATTATTGGTGGTTTTATCTAAAGTATGTCTTTGAAGTAACTGAAATAAAACGTATTAATATAAAGATAGGTATAGAGATAGGTATAAAGATAAGCCTCACTAGAAATACTGTTCTGGGATTGATGAGCTTGGCATTAAACCTAGACTACCTTTTCAATCAAGCAGCTTTATAGCGTGCTAAAAATAGTGCGACGGTTTGCTTAATAACTAACTCTGGTTGTTGCTGCTTTGCTGATTCAAACCCATATAATAATGGGTAAAATACGAATGACTTTAATTGATATACAAATTGTTTTGCCGCTACATCAACTTCGTCAATATCTAAAACTCCCGCACTGTTTGCATCTTGTAAAAACGGCTCTAAATAACGCATACAACCCATTGAATTATTAGCTAACGATTGAGCTAGCTCAGGTTGTAATAACATTTGCATAAAAGCAATTTTAGCAATGCGTAAAAAATTAGCAGAAGTAAGTAACCTAACTTCCTGTTGTGCAATAGCGGTTAACTGATGTTCTATCGCTGTATTTTGATCAAAAGAAATAACCTCGTCATTATTAATGTTCGCTAACATACGGGCTAAAATGGCATGAAATAGTTCATCTTTAGTCGCAAAATGATTATAAACAGTACGTTTAGAAGCTCCTGCTTGTGCTGCAATTTGGTCCATGCTGGTATGCTCAACGCCACTTTTATAAAACAATGCTTCTGCTGCATCTAAAATAGCTAAACGTTTTTTTTCTGAGAGCTTCATAAATCTATCTTCCGTTAGTTATCGCTAATAGTTTATCGGAATAATAAAAAAATGCACTAAGTAGTTTACTTTTTGATAAAACAATGAAAAACTACACTCAACAGTTTACTTTACGTATTTAAATAGGTTTTACAATGAGATTTTTAAAATGGTTCCTTGTGATCATCGCCCTCATTATTTTTGGAGTGTATAGCGTGGATAAAAGTTTAGTGGCCAGCAACATAGTAAATACAACAGGCGTTGCACATTACGCAGAAGGCAAATTTTATAATGATGCAAAAGTAGAGCCTACTAACTTAAAAAAAACCTTGGGGATAGTCGCTCGATACTTTAAAGAAAAACGCATTAACATTGAGCCTGCAAAGCCATTACCTATGCAAGTGTTAACCAAAGAAATACTGAATAACCTAAGCAGCAATACAGTTCATATTGTTAAACTTGGCCACTCTAGTATGTTGTTGAAAGTGTATGGCGAATATTGGCTACTCGACCCTGTATTTAGCGAACGTGCATCACCGTTTTCATTTTTAGGGCCAAAACGTTTTTCTCCTATGCCTATTAGTATTGCTGACTTACCTGTTATTGATAAAATACTTATCTCGCATAATCATTATGACCACCTTGATAAAGCAGCGGTAAAACAGTTAGCCGCTAAAACTAAACACTTTTATGTTCCATTAGGGGTTGAAAATGATCTAAAAAACTGGGGAATTAGTGAAGAGAAAATATCAGCATTTAATTGGTGGCAAGAACAGCAAACCGCAAATGCGTTAATTGCTTTTACTCCTACTCAGCATTTTTCAGGCCGAGGCTTAAGCGATGCTAACAACACACTTTGGGGATCTTGGGTAATTAAAACTCAAGAAAACAGCATTTATTTTAGTGGCGACTCTGGATACTTTGCTGGCTTTAAAAAAATAGGTAATAAATACGGGCCTTTTGATTTAACCCTAATAGAAACCGGTGCTTATGACAAAGATTGGGCCGATATTCACATGACACCTGAGCAGTCTGTGCAGGCACACATAGATTTACAAGGTAAAGTCATGGTGCCCATTCACAACAGTACCTTTGATTTAGCTTTTCATAGTTGGACAGACCCACTTGAGCGCGTAACAGCCGCAAGTAGCGCTAATAATGTCATGTTAAGTACACCGCAGTTTGGGCAACTATTTACCATAAATGATGCGCCAATACTTGATAAATGGTGGTGATACCAATTGATATAAACAATCGATAATTCTAAAGCGGTTTAAATATCCAGTATCTACGTTGCTTTCAATCCCAATAGCCTGCTATTGCTCAATCAAGCGCCTTGCTACTGAAAATTTATCCTCGTTTAAAATTGATCGATTCATTAAATCAATTGGTATTACAAACACTTAATTAAAACTAAGCGGCAATTAAGCCGCTTTTTAATACTTAACTTGAACTCTGGATATTGAGTTTGATACACAAGTGAATCAAAGCTTAGCTGGTAAAGTAAATGCTATAGCAAGCTGAACATCACGAATTTACCCCCTCAATGCTTCATTTTATGCCATTTCCAAGGCAAAACGTTTTTGAATAGCGAACTATTTAGCGACGTTTTAACGCAGATAATGAGTTAAAAAGGGAGCATTTAGCATGTGCTGTTTATTTCAGTGTTCAGGTTACTTATTGCTTCACCTTTTTATACTAGGAAATAAGTTATAACCACAAGCGGTTTGTCCTTACTTATCACTGCCGCTTTTATTAAGCAGCAATATAATTAACATCATCGCAAATAGCGTAACAATACTCACTTGCAAGGGGCCGCTAATTTTAATCCCCAAGTTACTGCTGTTTATAATATCAAAAATATCTTTTAACGCGCCTACCGATATTAACCCCATTGAGCCTGATATTATGCGAGTTAACCGTTTGCTGTTTCGTGTGCGCAATTTTTCATAAAGTTTAGCGTTTTCAGCGATAATTTCATCTTGTCTAAATTGAATTTTATCTAATGTTTCTTGTGTACGAATGTGTAGCTTCTCAAAGCCCATACGATCAAACACTTTTTGAATAAGACGTGTATGATCCGGAAAAGTCATCATACTGCCTGCGCTGATCAACTCTAATAACCAATGGGCATCACGAGTAAACTGTTTCAAGCAATTATCTTCAATAGTAAGCTTTTTAACTTGCTCCCTAAGTACTTTAGCAGACAGCTTTTTATCGTTCAGTTTCTGCACAGAATTAACTTGGCTAACACTGAGTTGTTTATCGAGTAACTTATTGGTTAGATGGAATAAATTATTAATAGCAGCGGCCACATCTATCATTTCAGCTGATTGATCTAATACCCAATTAGGTTGTTGCAATAACCCTAAAACACATTCGTGCTGATTAATGTAAAAAAATTCGTCATGGTTAAAGCAATCTTGATTTAAATTGTTACTGGCTAACGGCGGGGTTCTAAGACACCAGTCATCAACAGCACTGCGCAGCTCTCGTTGCGGTAGTATAAATAGTGGGTAAGCAAAATGAGATTTTAGCGACTTTGCAGTAACCGCAATATACTTATCATCAACACACTCAACAACACGATCAATCAACGTTGAGACAAAACGATTATCCGTTTTATTAAAAGTCAGAATATCGTTAATAGGCTGCTCGCCGTGCTTAAAAGTGCCATTGAGCACTGCTGCCAATTCGGTAAATCTATTTTCGGCAAAATCTTCCAGTAAACCTATATCTTCATTGTGCCAATGCATTTGTTGATCCATCGCAAAAGGCGTACCAAGAGACATAGCATGTCGAACACCACTGCCACTTACACCGTCGAGATCAGCTTTTAGGGTTAACGCAAAAATGCCCATTGGGTAATAAATCAATTCTACGGCAAAACATAGCGCTTTATCATTGCCGTTTCTATTTCGAAATGGCGTACTTAAACTGGGTAACTGCCACGAATATATATTTTCAAATTCGCGGGCAATACCTGCCCAAGTATCGTTGAGCATATTACGCACGGGCGTTTCTGCACCCCATTGCTCAAGGTACAGTAAATGCGACTTTGGCGCGTCGGTAATAATATTAGATAACGACTGTAATAGTTCATTAATAACAATATGATTAACGCTGGCAAAATATGAAATAGTGATTGCGCCGCGTTCAACAATTAACTTACCCGTGCCTGGTGCTCTATTTTCGCTAAAAAACGTTAATGGTGGCCATAAAGCTTCTAAATCGGTCGACATAATATATTTGCCGTTCGAGCCCAGCGCTTGAACCGCAGCAAGAAATTTAGGCCTTAATTTTCTCATATTTAACGCTAAGGTTTCGGGCTCACCCCAACGTATTTCTAACAACTGGGCAATTATCGCCACACCTTCACTGTAATATTGGTATGAACTAAATTCTAAAGCAAAATGCTCGGCATATAATTGACAATCAGCAGGGCTAAGCTCGGCCTTTAACGCTGTTATTTCGCTTAACGTGTTTGCAATATTTTTTGTTGCTTGAGCCATTAAAAATTCTTGGCTAGTGTATATACCTCGGTCAATACAACAGATTTCAATTTGAATGCCAGCAAACATTTTCAGTGCATTAATAATCTCTGAACTTGGTAACAATTCAAGTGCCGTAATGCCTGAGCGGATCAGCGTTTCTGCATGGCAGTATCTGTTGGTTTCTTCAACCTCATGGCGAGCAAAGCCATAGCAGGTACAAAACATTAATAAAAGTTCGTTATTTTCAACGTTTATAAGCTGTGCTTTTGATATTTTCGGCTGAGCTTCTAACTGGTTAATAATGTTAAACGCAGCAGAGTTATGGCCTTGTAATTGTTTTTTTGCCCAATGAAAGCATGCTTCAAAATCTTCTGAACGAATAAATTCAAAAAACGATGTTAAGATAGATTGCTGCGCGGTATTTTGCTCAAAACTCATAGAACTGCCTTTTAAATTATATATTTTCGCTGTTGCTCTAGCCTTGGATCATCAGAAGATAAGTAATAACTCTCAGAGAATATATGATGAACAATGTGCCACAATTGCGCTTTGGTAGGCGCGCTTTGCTCTGCTTTAGCATAAAGCATTAATGCCATTTCAGTTGATTGCATATCATCATAATGCGGAGACAGGTATTTAATACCTAATGTAGAAAAGCCTAATTGTTTATAGAAACGTTCTGGTCCTGCTTCTGCTTCAACCAACAACCATTTAAAATCACTACTTTGGTTAAAAAAATCAAATAACTCTTGGCACAATAACTTGCCTAATCCTTGCCCTTGGTGACTAGGAGAAACAAACAAGTAACCTAACATAGCAAAATGTTTAGACCGATAAACTTCCGTTAAAGACATGCCTATAGTTTTATCGCCTTCATGTACCAATATGCAACGCGAACTACCACTATTTACCGCCGCTTCAATGTTAACTATTGCTTCTCTTTCCCACTCAGGAAATATTTCGCAATATAACACCATAGCACTTTCCCATAATGGGCCAATAGCTTTTGTAAGTTGTTTAGTTTGCATGATTTTCTATTCTAATTTTTCTTGAATGATACCTAATATAATTATTATTATCGACTTTATTAAGCCACTTGAGTTAAGAAGAATTAATCGCTGATGAATGCCGAGCTAAATCCAAACTAATTCTCGACTAAAGCTAGGCTAAAGTTAGGCTAAAGCTAGACTAAGCATTGATCATAATCAGTGAATATAGCGCGTTGGCAGAAATGTTGGGCGAGCCCTTTTGTGCACTTTCAGCCTCTTTAACCCGCAGCGTAATAGCGGTATTTATGGGTGACTTAACACCACATTGTTCGGCTAAACTAACCACTTCACCGTTAATAAAGTCTATTTCTGTTGGACGCCCGAGCGCTAAGTCTTCATACATTGATGAGCGTGCATCGGGATCAATTTTCAACATTGAACCGGCAACAATTTTATATAAAAAGTCGGGCATTGATAAAATAAACGGTAATAAGCTCGGAATAACTTTGCCATTTTTTACCGGCTTAATTCCCGCATGCTTTAAAACCTGCAAAGCTTCTTTAATTGTTAGCGCAAGAATTTTTCGGTAATGTCTATCGTGCAATTGTTCTCGAAGTGGCAAACCAGAAAGTGCGTTAATTGAATTATTTAAATTCATGAGTAACTTACTCCACTGAAGTTGACTTAAATCATTATATATATCAACCGGTAGCTCGCTGTTTCTAAAAGCATGAATAAGTGGTTCAGCAACATTATCTTTGTCTGCAATAGCTAAATCCCCTTCTGTACCACAATGGAAATGCGCTTTGCCCTTACTTAAAACATTAAAAGGCACCATACCTTTTAACACCTGATGCTGAGATAAAAACTGCTTTAATATGTTCGCGTTGCGTATTCCATTTTGAAAACTAACCACTACCGCCTTAGGTTTCGCATATTGTGCAATTGCTTGTGCGACTTCTTCAGTATTACCACTTTTAACGGTCACTAGAATATAGTCAGCATTTTGTATATCACTTAATGACAAGGAAAAATTAATATTCTCTGTGGCTATATGCTCATTTCTTTCGCGCCAATCTGTTAACGTTAAGCCATAAGCATTAATTTGCTCTTGAATACGAGGGCGACCAATTAAGGTGACGTTATAACCAGCACTGAGCAAACAACCGCCCAAGTAACAACCAATACTACCTGCCCCAACAATAGCAATATTTAATAATTTACCTACGCTAGCCATATATATCCTTTCTTGTGTTTAGTTATTAAGTAATATACCTAAAAACCACAAGGCATATTACTTATTCTATTGACTGAGCATTGAGTCTCAGCATTTAGTTTCAATACCAAGCAACTTTACTCGTTACCAAATTAAATACTTAAATCCAATAAGTTATAATCTTTCACATCAGCTTTTGCTGCTTGATCCCACTTATAGTTATCTTGTAAACCTGCAAGTGGTTGATACTCATAAGGAGTTTCATTTGGAAAACGTTGACGACGAGCATCAATGCCATAGGCAATCATCCGTGAACGTTTGCGAATAAGATCTTCATCAAAGGTTAACGCAGCACAATGTATACCTGCTCCTTGCACGCCAAGCACAGACGAGCGACGATGAAAGCCAAAGTTAACTGTAACGCGCGGTTCAAAACCTGTGTTGGCAAACGAGCCATGTACTATTTGTCTATTACAAATAACCACATCGCCTGGTTCAGTAATAATAGGTACCGCATGCTTAATACGTTCACTTCCAGCTTCCTCAACCAATTGTTTGATATTTAATCGACCTTGTTTATGTGTTCCTGGCACAACCCAAACACCATTTACCGCTGTACTGCCATAAACTTGCGCCATAAAATTAAAACCGTGGATCCCTTCATCAAAAGATGAACTGTCCCAATGAGTGTCACCATCTTGGTGCCAAGAAACCGCGGCACCTAAGCCTGCATCTTTAATAAATAAGCATTCATGAAATGGCGCAAAATCTTCACCATTTACCTCTGCAGCGACTTTAAGTAGCTCAGGGTGACCATAAACACGTAAACATGCATCAGAAAACTGCAGTGAACCTAACATAACAAACACAGATTCTTTGGGTGCATCTGCCGCGGCTTCAGGCTCAAACAATTTTACTTGATGACGGCCATTGGCAATGGGCGTGCCTCCTAAGGGATCGCCAAGAGGTTTTGACCAAATTAAATTAGGTGCGTTACAATCAGTTCCTAATGCTTTTCGACCATCTTTAGTCACTTTAGAGCCACTACCGTCAGGAAAGTCTTTACGCATAGCATCTAAGTCGGCTTTAATATCGTCTAACTCATCAGATTTTAATACGCCTTCAAATATATAAAATCCATATTCTTTATATGCCGCTAAAATATTTTTCGCCAGCTTGCCATTTTCATCAAACATTAGTGGGCCGCGATTATTAAGCGCTAGTGCTTGTTGCTCACCTTCAAGTAAATAAGTACGCATTGCATCAGCTTGTTCGCCATAATGCGCTGCACAAGCGTCAATTGATTTGCTAACATTAGCTTTCATGATAAACCCCTCACAATTTTTATTATCAATAAAACTTTATGATCAATAAAAACTGTGGTCAAGTTATTTTTAAGGTAATTTAATGAGCAATAAAGCAATTCCACGTGGCAGCGTAACTCGTACAGCTAATATGAATAAACGACGCGACTACATTCTTAGTTGTGCTGGACACATTATTGCCAATGAAGGATTAGAGGCACTTACCTTACCTAAGCTCGCTCAGGCTGCCGACGTTACTATTCCAACTATTCATAACTTATTAGGCAAGAAAGCCGATATATTTGAAAAACTAGTAAAAGAGTTGATCACCAAAACTGAACAGGCACTTACACACCCTGAAATTAGTGAGCCCATACAAGCAGCAGAAGCCTTTATTAATAAGTTAATAGAGCTTTTTTCAAGTAATGAAGATTTATACAAAGCCGCTTTTATTACCGGCGAACAAACAAAACTGTTTGACCACCACTTACCTAATGGAATATTTACCCAAGCGCTGCAAGTATCTATTGACGTTTGCTTATACGCCAAAGAAAAAGGATACCTAGAAGGCAATATTGCTACCGAATACTTAGCCCAAGAGTTATTTGGATGCCAACGTTTAGCAAGACATGACTGGGTGCAAGGTTATATCGATTTAACGACTTATAAAAAACAAGTTTTGCGCGGCATGACAATTGTATTTTTAGCTGATGCTTCGCCTGATTATAAAGCTAAACTGCTCAAAAACTCATACTTATAAATTTAATAAAAGCAACCTATTATTAACAGCAATTGCATCTAGAGCACCTAGCCAACTACATGTAAATTGGCGGCATTAAAAAACTTAAGTATTAATATGCAAATATAAGCCTGAGCCATTAAGACTTTTTGAAGGAGTGATAATACTTAGGGCAATATCAGCCAAAATTATCTACTGACTTTTGTGGCAGGATAAAGCTCTTTGCATACATTGATATTTTACACCTAAATAGTAACTTAGGGCCTAAAGCCGACATTGAGGCTGCATCTTCCTATTCGTAATTTAGTTTAATAACTGAGTATTTAAATGCAGTTGTAACTTGTTTCCACCCAAGTCAGGAAATGAGGCAACTTGCCTCATTTCGTCTATTAGCGAAATTTTTGTTTTTATCTGTAGGTAAGTAGTGGTGTTGGCTGCAAAGATTTGTTATTAATATATAAAATAAATAAGGTGGAAACTTTTCCTCTGTAAAAGAGGCAAGTTGCCTCCTATTAAATTGTTCTGATGGAGTTGGAAAAGCTCCTAGAGAGTAAGTATAGTTCATATAAGACCATCTGTGTATATTTATAC